>JAZNHI010000001.1:0-4354 GCA_045576895.1 Clostridia bacterium
TTCCAGCGTTTCGAGCGTACCGCCGTTTGCCGAGACGATCGACGTTATCAGCTTACCGTCCTTCGTCTCCGTCGTTTCTACCTCTGCCCCGCGCAGAACGACCACCGTCATACCGTCCATATCCGCTTCCTTCAGCACCGCATCGAGATCCTCCGCGTTCGTCAGAAGCTTACCGTCCATCGAAACGATGACGGCGCCCGGCTGCACGCCCGCCTTCGCAGCGGGTCCGTTCTCCGTCACTTCGTCGACCACCATCAGCTCGTTTGTGCTGCTTTCGATGACCTCGCCGGCGCCGAGCAGCATCACAAAGCACAGCACCGTACAGGTCAGGATATTGACCACCGGTCCCGCGGCAACGACCAGAAACCGCTTCCACGCGGGCTTTGACGAAAACAGCCTCGGATCCGGTTCCTTCGATTTTTCCTCGGGTTCCTCCTCCTGATCGCCTTCTTCAAACACTTCCGGATGCTTTTTGTCCCGGTCGTCCTCGTCCTTTCCGTCCTCGCCGAAGAAGCGGCAGGAGCCGCCGATCGGCAGCGCGCGGAGCGTAAACTCCGTTTCCTTGCCCTTGATGCCGAAGATCTTCGGTCCGAGCCCGACGGAAAACTCCGTGATCGTAAAGCCCAGCCATTTTCCCATCAGATAGTGACCGAGCTCATGTGTGATGACCAGGACCGACAGTCCCAGGATCACCAGAATTGTGTTCAAAACTGCCTGCATACCGTTTCCTTACCGATTGTTCTTTGCAATATACCGATCGACCGCATACCGCGCGGCTCTGTCCGCCGCGGCAATCGCTTCGAGCGAATCCGCGGGACGGTTCTCGATCGCGTTCAGCGCCGCGTCCACGCATTCCTCGATCCCGATAAACCCGATGCGCCCGGCAAAATACGCCTCCGCCGCGCGCTCGTTCGCACCGTTAAAGACCGTCGGCATGATGCCGTCCGCTTTGAGCGCGTCGTACGCCATGCGGATCGCGTGAAAGCGTTCCGGATCCGCCGGATAGAATTCCAGCGGATGCGTTAGATCGAGCTTCAGGGGCTCGCACGGGCTTTCCGTTCGCTCGGGGTACGTCAGCGCGTACTGGATCGGCAGCCGCATATCGGGCTTACTGAGGTTTGCCATGATCGTTCCGTCGCGGTATTCGACCATGCTGTGCACGATCGACTGCGGATGGATCAGCACCGAAATGTGTTCCGCATCGAAGTGAAACAGCCGGCTCGCCTCGATGATCTCCAGCCCCTTGTTCATAAGCGTTGCGGAATCGAGCGTGATCTTTCTGCCCATCTTCCACGTCGGATGCCGGAGCGCGTCGTCGAGCGAAACATGCTGCAGTTCCTCCCGCGTTTTGCGGAAGAACGGACCGCCGGAAGCGGTCAGAATGAGCCGTTTGACCTCATCCCTGCCGCCGTTTTGTAGTGCCTGAAAGATCGCGCTCTGCTCGCTGTCGATCGGCAAAAGCTCCGCGCCGTAAAAAGCAGGCGCCGCGTCGACCAAGCTCCCGCCGCACACCAGGCTTTCCTTGTTTGCGATCGCGATGCGCCTGCCGTGTTTGATCGCCGCAAGAAGCGGCCGCAGCGCCGCATAGCCCGAGATCGCAAGCACCGTGACGTCCGCGTCGGCGGCTTCGGCAAGCCGTTCCGCCGCGTCGGGACCGCAAAAGATCTCCGTCCCCGCGGGAAGCCGGTCGGGGTCGAGCGCGACCTCCGCCGCAACGCATTTCGGGTTCAGTACCTGCGCCTGCGCATACAGCGTTTCGACGTCGCTTCTGCAGGATAGTCCGATCACGGAAAACCGGTCGGCATGCAGCTTCAGCACGTCGACCGTCTGCGTGCCGATCGAGCCGGTCGAACCCAGCAGCAAAACCTCTTTTTTCATTCTATTTCGCCCCGTTCGATTTCAGTCCGCCGAACCTGCGCTCGCGCCCGGCAAACGCCTGCAGCGCCTTGATGAGCTCGTCGCGTGTAAAGTCCGGCCATTTGACGTCGGTGAAATACAGCTCCGCGTACGCGATCTGCCACAGCAGGAAGTTCGACACGCGCTCGTCGCCGCCGGTGCGTATGAGAAGGTCCACGTCGCCGGAGTCCGCCGTGTACAGATTGCGCGAGATCGCGTCCTCGTCCGGCTCGTCCGATTCCCGCATGGCAAGGCGCATGGCGCGGACAAGCTCGGCTCTGCCGCCGTAGTTCAGCGCGATATTCAGCTTCAGGCCCGGATTCTCTGCCGTCTTCTTCTCCGCCGCGCGAACCGTTTCCTGCACCGCGGTCGGAAACCAGGATAGGTCGCCGATGCTTCTGATGCGCACGGCGTTTGCGTGCAGCTCGTCGATCTCGCGGTTGAAATACTCGATCAGAAGTCCGCACAGGATGCCGATCTCGTCCTTCGGGCGCTTACGGTTTTCGGTCGAAAACGCATAGATCGTCAGCGACTCGACGCCGACGTCGGAGGTAAAGCGAATGATGTCCCGCAGCGCGTTCACACCCGCGCGGTGTCCCATCCCTCGCGGCATGCCCCGTTCGGTCGCCCAGCGGCCGTTGCCGTCCATGACGATCGCGATGTGCTTCGGGATCCGGTCCGTATTGAGCCCGAACGCCTTGATTTCCTGATCCGAGTATTTCTTCATATCGTTCTCCTGTCGAACAAGCGGGGGCTGTCGCGTCAATCGCAACGCCCCCCTGATCAGAAATGATGCTGTTTCCGCGAAACAACGATGTGCGCATGATGCTGCTTCGCAGTGATGTACGGTCTGCGACCGCGTTATTCTTCGATCTCCGTCTTGAATGCGGACCAGTAGACGACCGTCTCCTGCGCGGATTCGACCGTTTTGATCACGCGGCGATCAAAGCCCTTGCCGCCCTTTTTCGAGCGTACCTCTACGAGGCGGACAGGTTTTCCGTCCTCCCTAAGCAGTGCTTCCGCCGTTTCAAGGTCCAGTCCGAGGACGTTCGTCACACCGAGAGGATCTCCTTTTCCTTTGCCGTGAGGATCGCGTCAATGTCCTTGATGAACTCGTCGGTCAGCTTCTGACCCTTCTCCTCAAGCTTTTTCTGATCGTCTTCGGTGATCAGGCTGTCCTTCTTCTGCTTCTTGATCTGATCGTTCAGATCGCGGCGGATGTTGCGGATCGCGACCTTGCTCTCTTCGCCCTTTTTGCGGACGGTCTTGACAAGGTCCTTTCTGCGTTCCTCGGTCAGCTCCGGGAAGACGAGACGGATGATCTTGCCGTCGTTCGCCGGGTTGATGCCGAGGTCGGACTTCTGGATCGCCTTCTCGACCGCGGGGATCATCTTGGTGTCCCACAGTGCAATGATCAGCATGCGCGGCTCGGGCGTAGAAATGTTTCCGAGCTGATTAATCGGCGTCATCGAGCCGTAATAATCCACGGCGATGCGGTCAAGCACCTGCGCGTTCGCGCGGCCCGCGCGGAGACCTGCAAGCTCGGATTTCAGAACGCTCAGCGTTTTCGTCATTTTTTCTTTGGTTTCATCGATCAGTTCCATCGGCATATCGGATCCCTCCTTATTGTTTCGTTCAAATAAATATTATACAACAGATTTCCCGTCGGTTTCAAGCATTGTTTCCGTCGATGCGCGTTCCGACGGATTCACCCTTTGCGACCTTGTCGATCTCAGATCGAGCGAACACGAGGATCGGCAGATTGTTGTCGCGGCACAGCGTGATCGCGCTCATGTCGATCGCCTTCAGATTGTCGCGGATCACCTGATCGTAGGTCAGATGATCGTAACGGATCGCGTTCGAATCGATCTTCGGATCCGCGCTGTACACCGCGTCGACGTTCTTTGCCATCAGAAGCGTGTCCGCGCCGATCTCCAGCGCGCGCAACGTGGACGCCGTGTCCGTCGAAAAGTACGGGCAGCCGGTGCCGCAGGCAAACAGCACGACCTTGCCGCTCGAAAGCGCTTCCCGCGCGCCGCGGGCGGTATACTCGTCGATGAAGCGCGTCATGGCGATCGCGCTCATGGCAAGGGTCGGCATGCCCTGCCGCTCCAGGCAGTCCTGCAGGGCGAGCGTGTTGATCGCGGTAGAAAGCATTCCCATGCTGTCCATGCGCGAGCGCTCCTGCATGACCGTGTCGCGGCCGCGGACGATGTTCCCGCCGCCGACGACGATGCCGATCTCGAGCCCCGCGTCATAGAGCAGTTTGATCTCCTTTGCGGTCTCCTCGACCTTTTCAAAACATACCGGCTGATTCGCGCTCGAAAGCGCTTCGCCGCTGACTTTGATCAAAACTCGTTTCATCCCATATCCTCCCTATTATGCCGTTCAGTATACCATATACTTTGCAAAAAGAAAAGAGGTTGCAAAAAACTCCACAGAGTTTTCACAACCCGGC
>JAZNHI010000002.1:0-2650 GCA_045576895.1 Clostridia bacterium
TTGTCTTCCTAAGACCGCTTGGCCTCCGACTTATGCATGTGGATACAACGGTCAACGACCTGCTGCATTTTCTGGAATCCGTCGAAGGCGTCCGCGCAATCAGCTGCGAGATCGAAAAATAAGAACGACACCGTTTCTGCCGCTCAACCCCGAGCGGCTTTTCTTTTGGGAGGATGGCAATGAAGACGATCAAAAAACAGGCAGGCGGCGCAATGATGTTCCTCCTCCTGATGGGCGTGATCAGCCTGTTCTCGGACATGACGCACGAAGGCGCCAGGAGCATCCTCGGCGAATATCTGGACCTTGCCGGCGCGTCGGCGGCGACGATCGGATTTGTTTCGGGCTTCGGCGAACTGTGCGGATACTCGCTTCGCATGCTGTCCGGCTTCCTCGCGGACAAAACCAAAAAATACTGGCTTCTTGTGATCCTCGGCTATGCGCTGCAGGTGCTGGCAATCCCGGCGCTTGCGCTGATTCCCCAAAACGGCTGGGTCGTTGCCTGCGGGCTGGTGATTCTGGAGCGCATCGGCAAGGCGGTCAAGAAGCCTGCAAAGAACACGCTCGTCAGCTTTGCGGCAAGCGAGGTCGGCGTAGGCAAGGGGTTTGCGTTTCTTGAATTTCTGGATCAGCTCGGCGCGTTTATCGGTCCGGTCATTCTCTTCCTGATCGTATCCTTGAAAGGAACCGGCACGCTGTTTTCCGCTTACCGGCTGTGCTTTGCGCTGCTCGGGATTCCCGCGCTCATCACCGTCGGACTGGTCGTATTCTCCCGCATCAGATACCCGCACCCGGAAATCTTTGAAAAAGCCGAAGAGGAAGCGGAGCCGTTCCGGTTCAAAAAGCCGTTCGTGCTCTATATGATCGCCATTTCCCTGTTCGCGTTCGGGTTTGCGGATTTCACACTCATCACCCTGCACGCGGCAAAGACGCAGGCGTTCCCTGAATCGACGCTGAGCCTTCTCTACGCTGCGGCGATGGCGGTGGACGCGTTTGCCGCGCTGTTCTTCGGCTGGCTGTTCGACCGCATCGGCGTTCGGGCGCTGATGCTTTCGACCCTGCTCAGCACGTTCTTTTCCGGCTTCGTGTTTTTAACCGGAAACCCGTACCTGATCGCGGTCGGCATCGTTCTCTGGGGCGTCGGCATGGGCGCGCAGGAGAGCATTATGAAGGCAGCCGTCAGCAAGATCGTTCCGCGTTCCATGCGCAGCACCGGCTTCGGCGTCTTTGAGACCGGCTTCGGCGTCGCGTGGTTTCTCGGAAGCTGGCTTTTGGGCGCGCTGTACGACGTCAATCCCGCCCTGCTTGTGCTGATCTCCGTTGCGTCGCAGCTGCTTGCGATCCTGTTTTACGCCCTCTGCGTCCGGCAGCGAGAGGCGGAGGAATGATTCCCGCCTGCAAAACAAAGGACGGGCACCTGCCGCGGGCGCGGGATCGGGAACCCGGATGCCGCCGGCCGCGGTGTATGTGACGTTCATTTCGATCCTTCCTCGATGGATTCTGTGTACTTCACGCGAGGCTGCTTTCACCGGACGAAAAGATGCATCCCGCGCCGAAGCGATAACCGGACTAATAAAATGAAATCAACGAAAACGCCTCCGAGCCGATGCGGTTCAGAGGCGTTGCTGCGCCTGAGGATAAAAGCATTGCGAGACAAAGCAGAAAACCAAGTTGCCCTTTCGCGCGAAAGATCTTCCTGCAATGATTCCGGGAATCTTTCGAAGGGCAGCGAATAACCGAATTGACGGTGATCAACCGATCTCGATCCCGGCTTCCTCGAATTTCTCGCGCATCGTGTTGTTGCCCTTGGTCAGCTTCTTAATGGAAAGCTCCTGCGCCTTGTCGTTTGCGAAGCGAAGCTGAGTGCCCGATCTCGTCAGATACTCCTTGATTTTTTCCAAATGCTTGATCGTTTCATCGATTTCCTTGATAGCGTTTTCGTAACTCTGACTGGCCAACTGAAAGTTGCGGCCGAATTTGTCTTTGAAATCCTTCATGGCTTGCTCAAACTGACGCACATCCAGGTTCTGCTGCTGCGCGGCGGCAAGCTCACGCCTTGCCTGAACAGAGGATAAAGCGGCATTGCGCAGCAGGGAAATGAGCGGGATAAAGAACTGCGGGCGGATCACGTACATCTTCGGATACCGATAGGACATATCGACGATGCCGGCGTTATAGAGTTCATTGTCCATTTCAAGCATGGTAACAAGGACTGCATACTCGCAGTTTTTCTTTTTTCGATCCTTGTCCAGCTTGTCGAGAAAGGACTCGTTTTTGTGTTTTTTCTCTGTATCATCCGCCTCGTTTTTCATTTCAAACATGATCGACAGGATCGGCACCCCGTCTTCGGTAGACTCACGGAACACAAAGTCTCCTTTTGTTCCGTCCACGATTTCGTTGTCTTTGTCAAAGTACGCATTGGGGAACGCCATCATCCGCACCTGATTAAATGAATTCAGGCAATGCTGCTCCAGATCTTCCCCGATCATTTTTGTGGATTGACGGATCTTGAAATCTCTGTACCGCTCAACCTCCTCTTCCAATCTCTTCACTTCGGTCTGATGAGACTCCTGCAGGCTTTTCTCGCGGATCTGGGCCGCCTGCTGCTCCCGGGCAATCTGCCCCTGCAATTTGATGATCTCCAGATCTTTGT
>JAZNHI010000003.1:0-22022 GCA_045576895.1 Clostridia bacterium
GCCCTCGCTGCGGCATTTGTCGACGGCATATGCCAACGTCTCCAGCGGCGTATGTTCCGTTTCGATAGCCTTCGTGCCGTCGCCCAGATAGCAGTAGCGGCACTGCATATTGCATGCCATTGTCGGCACGTACAGCAGATGAATGAATCGTTCCATCGTCTTTCCGTTCCCTGCGGATCAATAATACTCGATCTCTCCGTATGTGTCCTTGAACGCCTTTTCTCCGATATATGCGTTTCTCGGGATGCGGATCGACTCCATTCTCCCGCACTCGCGGAATGCGGACGGACCGATCGAACGCACCGACGCCGGCACATAGACGCGCGTTAAGGAAATGCATCCGCGGAACGCGGACTGACCGATCTCACGGACAGAACCCGGAATATCGATCTTCTCCAGCGATCTGCAACCGCGGAACGCAGACGCGCCGATGGTCTCCAACGTATGCGGCAAGGCGGCGGTCTTCATTGCGGAACAGCCGTCGAACGCGTGTCCGCCGATTCGCGTTACGCCCTCGGGAATTCTGATCGCGCTCAGGCTGCTGCAGCCGTTGAAGGTATCGCCGCTGATCTCGGTAATCCCCGACGGCAATTTGATCTCTTTCAATCTGACGCAGTCCAGGAACGCCCCGCCGCCGATTCGCGTTACGCTCTGCGGGATGTCGATCTCGGATAACCTTTTGCAGCCGCTGAAGGTATCGCCGCGGATCTCGGTCAGCTTTGAAGGAAGCCGGATCGCGTAGAAATCCATGTTGATGAACGTCTTTCCGCGGATTTCGTTGACCGGCAGCCCGTTGTGCGTTTCGGGCACGGCGACCGTATCCTCGCTGCTGAGGCCGATGGTGCAGTAGCGAACAGAATACCCGCCCATGTTGTTTCTCTCATAGATGAACCGCGGTTTTGCAAACAGGACGCAGCAAACGATCAGAACGATCACCGGCAATGCGAAGACCGCGATCAAAGAAAACAGTCCGTTCTTCGTTCCGCTGACCTGGCTTGCAAGGATGTTGTCAATCGGATCCATCGGCCGTTTCTTGACTTCCTTGACCAGGTATCCGTACACGTTCATGCGCGACAGGATGATCGCATACGCAACGGTCGCTGCCGCAAAGATCAGAAAGTTCAGGAAAAAGGTCTCGTGATACAGGCAAAGGTGTACGATATCCAGAAACAGGATCAGACTGTACGCAAAGCTGATCAGAAGCCGCAGCAGCAGGATCTTGTTTGTGATATTCGTTTTGATTTTGTTTTCCGCCAGAAACGCCTGAATATACTCCTTCAGATATGCGTCCGCATCCTTGTTCGTGACGGGTCTGAAGATCTGCGCTTTCTTTTCGATACTGACCGGATTTGCATGGATCGGATTTCGGCTCACTTGAATCCCCCCTAACGTTACCGGTATCATACCACAACGGGGTTCGTCTGACAAGAATAAAAACGACACAATTCCCGTCCGGCGCAGTTCGATCGCCGCGATTCGATACACTTGCAAGGGTTGCAAAAGACGGCGGAATCGTGTATCATGTAATTCAATGAGGTATGGGGGAAACAGGAAATGAAAAGAACCGTCGGAACGGTCGTCTCGGCCGTTGTTGTGCTCGCGCTGCTGGTTTTGGGGTTTGTGTTCGGCGGCTTTACGCTGACCGAAACGCAGTCCGAAACGCTGAAGATCCTGCTGATCGTGTGCGGCTGCAGCGTCGCCTTCTGCTTTATCGTCGGCGAGCTTGCGCAGAACTTCTCGCAGATGGACAAGCTCTGGAGCATTCTGCCGATCGTGTACGCATGGATCGTCGCAGGCAAGGGCGGCATGAAGCCCCGCATCGTCGTTTACGCGCTGATCGTCACAGTCTGGGGCATCCGGCTGACGATGAACTTTGCGCGCAAGGGCGCGTACCGGCTGAAGTTCTGGACCGGCGAGGAGGATTACCGCTGGTCGATCGTGCGGAGCAATCCGATCTTCCGGCACAAGCTTGCGTGGACGCTGTTCGATCTGTTCTTCATCAGCCTGTACCAGAACCTGCTGGTGCTCGGCATCTGCCTCCCCTCGCTTGCCGCCATGGAATCGACCGCGCCGTTCGGCGGCTGGGACGTCGCCGCGACGGTGCTCGCCCTGCTGTTCCTTGCGCTGGAAACGGTTGCGGACGAATACCAGTGGCGCTTCCACCAAACCAAGAAGAAGCTGCTTTCCGAGGGAAAAGCGCTGCCGAAGCCGTACGATCTCGGCTTCAACACGACAGGTCCGTGGTCGCGCATGCGGCATCCGAATTACCTCGGCGAACAGGGGATCTGGCTCAGCCTGTATCTCTTTGCGATCGGTGCGAGCGCCGCAAGCCGCGGCGTCTTCCATTGGTCGGCGGCCGGTCCGCTGCTGCTGATCCTGCTGTTTATGGGCAGCTCGGCGCTCGGCGAATCGATCTCATCGAAAAAATATCCGCGGTACAAGGACTATATCGAACAGGT
Source organism: Clostridia bacterium (assembly GCA_045576895.1). Lineage (GTDB taxonomy): Bacteria > Bacillota > Clostridia > Christensenellales > CAG-138 > UBA3792. The sequence goes on from JAZNHI010000003.1 coordinate 2,460, forward strand.
CCGAAAATACATTCCCATCCGGAAATTCGATCCGGACAGACATTGAATCAAGGAGGATCCCATGCAGAACTTTGATTATCAGACCCCCACAAGACTGCTCTTCGGAAAAGGTGTGATCGAACAGCTTCCGGAGGTTTTGGGCGCGATCGGCAAGACCGTACTGCTTGCCTACGGCGGCGGCAGCATCAAAAAAACCGGGCTTTACGACAAGGTCCTCTCGCTTTTGGAGGGCTTCACGATCGTGGAACTCAGCGGCATTCAGCCGAATCCGAAATACGATCCGAGCGTCCTCGACGGCGTACGGCTCTGCAAGGAGCGCAGCGTCGACGTGATCCTGTCCGTCGGCGGCGGCAGCGTGCTTGACTGTTCCAAGGCGATCGCAGCAGGCGCGAAATACGACGGCGATCCGTGGGACCTGATCACCTACAAGGTCAAGGCAAAGGCGGCGCTGCCCATCGTGGACATCCTCACCCTTGCGGCGACCGGCAGCGAATACGACTGCGGCGGCGTGATCTCGCGCACGGAGACCAACGACAAGATCGGCTATATCGACGAGCTGCTCTTCCCCGTCTGCTCCTTCCTCGATCCGACCTATACCTTTACCGTCTCGAAGAAGCAGACCGCGGCGGGCTGCGCGGACGCCATGAACCACATCATGGAGCAGTATTTCTGTGAGGACAGCACGCTCCTGAACGACGGCTTCTGCGAGGCGGGCTTCAGGAGCCTGATGATCAACACGAAGCGCTGTCTCGAAAACCCTTCGGATTATACGGCAAGAGCCGAAATGATGTTCGCCTGCACGCTCGGCTGCAACGGCATCTATGCGCTCGGCAACAGTCCCTCCGGCTGGCCGCTGCACGGCATCGAGCACGCGCTGAGCGCGTACTATGACATCACGCACGGCGAGGGGCTGGCGATCGTCACCCCACGCTGGATGAAGCACGTTCTGTCCGACCGCACGGTCGACCGTTTCGTCAAATACGGCGTCAACGTCTTCGGCGTCGATCCTTCGCTCCCGAAGTTCGAGATTGCGGAACAGGCGATCGAACGCACCTATGCGTTCTTTGAGGAAATCGGCATTCCGATGCATCTTCGCGACGTCGGCATCGATGAATCGCGCATCGACGAAATGGCGCGTCACATTGCCGAAAATGAGGGTCTGGAAAACGCATGGGTCCCGCTTTTCGAAGCGGACATTGCCAAGATCCTGCGCGACTCACTGTAAAAGCATCAAAACAGGCTGCCGCAGCTGCGACAGCCTGTTTTCTCATGCCTTCTGATAGAAGGTGTAATGCTCCGTCTTGACAAAGCCGAGCTTTTCGTAGAACGGCATATCCGAGATCACGTACGCTTTCTTTGCGCCGAGCGCTCTCGCGCGGTTCAGCGCCTCATAGAGCAGCGCCTTTGCGATCCCCTTTCCGCGGTGCTTCGGGATCGTGCAGATCGGTTCGACGTACGCGTAATCCGTGCCGTCGTGCTTCCAAAGGCAGACGAATCCGGCGTATTCACCGTTCGGGCTGACCGCGCAGAGGTTCAGATCGCGGCGGAAATGCATTCGTTTCTGCGGCGTCGGTTTCTCCTCCTGCTCGAACTGCGCGCGGTCCTCGCCGTGATTGAAGCCCTGCCATAGCGCCCACTGCACCGCGCGGAAATCCTCGTCCGGATCGGGTTCATAGAGCCGGAATTCGGGATCCAGTTCCGCCGAAAGCGGCGCGTCAAGGTCAATCGCCATGATCGTCTCCGTCTGTTTGATCGGCGCAAAGCCCGCCGCCTGCGCCGCTTCGATCTCCGCGGCGTTCCCGTCCGCGATCGCGATCGTAAGCCCGGAATCGTCCTTCAGCGCGCCGTACGCGTATTTGAGGACGTCCGGGTACAGCGCGGCATACGCAGGCAGCACGCCGCAGAATGCCTCGCCGAAATACATGTCATAGATCGCGGCGCCGACGATCCTCCCTCCGTCGAACCAAAGCCCGATCGCGTTCCGCTTTCTTTTGGCGAACCACGGATGCTCGTACATCCATTCAAACCGCGCCCAGTTCCAGTGAATGTGCGTGCGATCCTCGCGGTTCAGCTCGATCAGAAAATCGCAGACCGCCTGATAATCCGCATCGTCATACTGTCTGAATTCCATATCTCACCTCTGCTCCTTCAAAAGCCAATTCTCCAGAAACCGTATCTGCTCCTCGGTGTGGAACCAGTGCTCGCCGTCCGGCATGACGGTGAGATCGGCGCCGTGCGCGTCCGCAAAGTCCTCGATCGTTTCCCGCGGCTGGAGGTTGTCGCGCTCCGCGTACAGGATCGCGGTCGGCGCGCTCCATTCGACCGGATGCGTGCGGACATAGTCGAGATACTCCCACGAAAGCGCAATACCGCCTTCGAGCGGGATCGTGCCCGCCGTTTTCAGGTCCTCCTCCGTCACCTGCGCCTGCGCCGTCAGCGCAAGGATGATCGACTCCATATCCACGACCGGCGAAATGAAGTACGCCCGCTCGAGCAGCGCGTCGACGTCCGCGTGCATCGCAAGGAACGCGCCGATGCTGTACCCGATGAGGCTTACGCGCCGGTATGTGCCGCAAAGCCCGAACACCGCGTCGCGGATCTCCTCGCCGGCGCTCCACGGTTCGATCCCATGATAGTCGAGCCCGATCACGTCGCAGTCCGGAAACAGCGGACGGTAGTGTTCCGCCTCCGCCGCGCTGCCGCCCAGCCCGTGCAGAAACAGCACCGCGTCCTTTTGCTTGTTCACGCGCTCGTCCAGCACGAGCCGCATGTCCACGAGCGTCTGCCAGCCGGTCTTGCGCGAACGGAAGCCCATCGGGTTCCGCCCGTATTCGACGAAGCCGACGCTTTCATAGAGCGCGATCGCATGCGCGTTGTCGGCGACGACGGAAAGCTCAAGCTGCGCATAGCCCGCCGCCTTGGCGCATTCGATGCATGCCTCGGTAAGCGCGCGCCCGATCCCGAGCCCCCAATACGCCTTGTCGATGCTGATGCCGAACTCGGCACGGTGGCGCGTCTTTTCCCGCGGACGGACGCAGCTGATCCCCGCAAGCCCGACCGCTTTTCCTTCGATCTCGGCAAGGATTTCGATCGCATTGTCGCTGTCCGTCTGCTTCTGCAGAAAGTCCGCTTCGCCCTCCGGAGTGAGCGTGCTCTCATCCGGATAGGACCCAAGAAAGTCGGTCTCAAAGTGTGTAAGGTTGAACACGTCCAGCACGGCTTGCGCATCCGCCGCCGTGCCGTTGCGCAGCACGCATTCCCTGCCGTCCTTCAGCTTGACCGTTCTCTGATACTGCATGGCGTTCGCCTCCTTTCCTTTATCATAACAGAAGCGCGGGACAAACGCAATGCCCCGCGCCTTTTCCGGTCTGTCCCGGATCGATCGTGTCTGTTTGACCGTTCCTTCCCGTACGCTACCTTGCCGTCGCGATCAGGATCTTGATATCCCCGGTCGCGGTCGTGATCTCGCATCTGCCGCCCGAAACGGAATCCGGCACGCGGACGTCGCCCGTGGAACTCTCGGTCTTGAAGACTTTTTCCGAAAGGAGCGTGCCGGTCACGTCCCCGGTGCTCGTTTTTACCATAATCTCCGCCGCGTCGCTGCCGATGAACGTCACGTCGCCGGTGCTCCGGTCGATCGAGATCGCTCCGTCGATCCGAACGTTTTCAAGCGAAAGATCTCCCGAGCTGCCCTCGGAGGTAAAGTTCTTTGCGGTCAGTCCGTTCAGGGTCGTCCTGCCGGTGCTCACCTTGACGTATACGTCGCCTGCGCATGCGATGTTCTGCATCCACACGTCGGCGGTCGTCACTCTGCAGCCGATCGCATCCGCGGAAAGGTCGTCGAGGAATATATCTCCTGTGTCGGACTCGATCGAAATCTCGCCGGAAACCGACGCGCGGCTGCGGACGTCGCCCGTGGACGTCCTGATCGAAACGCTCCCGAAGCGCAGCCATTCCGGAATATCCGTGTCGCCGGTGTGCGTATCGATCGCAAGCGACTCGTATGCGGTCTCCGGCAGATATACGGTCACGACGGTCTTTTCAGAGGAGAACGTGATGAGGTTTTTCCAGCCGGTGATCTTCTGTCTTTGAATCTTCAGCACGCCGTTCTCCGCAGTGACGATATGCACGCTCTTCTTCGTTTCGCGGCACTCCACGCGCGCCTTGCCGTCGTCAGACCGTGCAAAGCGGATGTCCGATGTGTCCTCGTCGATCTCGATGCGGTCAAACGTCTCTTCGACCGGATAGTTCCTCACCTCCACCGGTTCCCCTTTGAACCACGTCAGATTGAACCCTGCCGACGCAAACGCGGCAAATCCAAGCGCAAGCCCTGCGGCAAGAAGCACGGCCGCAACGATCAAAGCTGTCTTTTTCATTTTGTACGCTCCTTTCCGACGAACAGATTCTTCACGCCGATCGCAATCTTTTTGGTCAGCTTCACCGCGCCTTTGCATGCCGCGATGCAGCCGAAGAACAGGAAAATCGAAAGTCCCGCAAGCAGCAGCGCCGCGCCGAGCGCACAGAGTCCCGCAGGCGTTTCCCCGCTGATCAGCAATCCGACCCCCGCGACGAGCAGCGCGACCGCGCATACCCAGAACACAATCTCGACCGCCCACAGCACGAGCACCAGTACCCACAGAACAATGTAAAGCGACAGAAGCCCCGCCCCCGCCGCAACGAGCAGCGAGAACCAGACCGGGAACCCGAGCACGATGAGCACGATCTCCCACGCGCGCATCTTGCGCTTCGGCTTGATCTTTTCCTTCACGATCCTGGTGAGCGGCGTTTCCTCCACGATCTGCCGTACGACCTCGTCGACCGGTCCGATCTCATTGACCGCTTCCTCTTCCGTACGTCCTTCCTCGATCCGATCGTCGATCATCTCGCCGTAGAACGTCACACGTTCTTCGATATCCGCCTGCGGCAGTCCCGAAAGACTGTTCCGCAGCGCATCCAGAAATTCCTGTTTAAGCATGGTTCTCCTCCCCTTTGGTCACAAATTGATAGATCGAAATGACCTCTTTCCATTCGTTCTTGAAATCCTCGATCCGCCGTATGCCGGCTTCGTTGATGTGGTAATACTTTCGCAGCCTGCCGTCGTGCTCCGCAGTGCGGACCGTCAGCATGGACGCCGCTTCGAGCCGTTTTAAGATCGTGTACAGCGTCGATTCGGAAAGCTCCACGTATGGCTTCAGGTCCTTGATGATCTTATAGCCGTAGGAATCCTCGTCCCTGATCGCCGCCAGCACGCACACGTCCAGCAGTCCTCGCTTCAACTGGATATCCATCGAATACCTCCTTTCGTGTAATACTTCTCTTTGCGTAATACATCATATCACGTAGTATTGTATTTGTCAACCCATTTTTCCCAAAAAAAATAAAAAAGCTCCGAAGAGCTGTTCTCAAAAGGTGGGACACCCCCAAAGTCTTCCCCGTAGATGCGGATCGCTAAGCTGTTCTTCCCGTTTGAACGAGCCATCCTTCATGAACAGCCGCGACGGTTGCAACTGCACAGACGACTGCCGCGCTGTATTTGAAATCAAAGAATGTCAGCGTCAGCGGGAAAACAAACAGCAGCCCTCCGGTTACCTTGTTCGGTATGGAATGCACCGATATCAGCTTTTTCTGTCGGAGATATCCAACTGCGATATTCCCCACCTTGATCACAGCAATGACGGCGATCCAAATACAGAGCCAGACCGGAACGTCCAGTACCGGAAGCAGTTTAAAAAGGCAAACCGCAACCAATACGATATCCGCGACCGTATCCAGCCTTGCCCCAAACTCGCTGACGGTACCGGTTTTCCTTGCCACCGCGCCGTCGATCATATCGGTGATTCCGGCAGCGATATAAAGCACAAAAAATACCGGAGACAATGCCGGGCAAAACAGCAAGGCAACGCTGAGCACGATTCTGCTTCCGGTGATGATATTCGCCATGTTACATCGGCGTCCCCACTTCGATCAGATTGCCGTCGGGATCATAGAAGCGAATCACCTTCTGCCCCCAGCTGTGTGTCATAAGCCTGTTGACATATTTGACCTCCGGGTAATACTGTTCAAGCTTTTCAATAAACCCTTCGATGTCAGATTCTTCAAAATAAAGCTCGCAGGCATTGTTCTCCGGAATGATATCTCTCCCGAGGAACGCTTTCCAATATTTCTCTTCCTGCAGGACCAATCCTTCCGTCAGGATCATATTTCCGTCATTGTCAAGGATCATATCAAGACCGAACAGATCCCGGTAGAACTGCCTGGATCTCTCGATATTCTTCACAACGATCAGTACGTTTTTCAGTTTCATTGTTTTCCCTTTCTTCGAACCGGAGGAAGCCGTCTGTTTGCAGAGGATGCAGGTATACCGGACGACTGATCCGTCAGGATAGTCAATTCTCTTTTTTTCCTCAGAAAAACCGCATTTGCGGTAGAAACCGATCGAATCGTCGTCCGTCTGTGCTTTGATCCGTTCTGTTCCCTCCGACTCTATGACGTTTTGGATCAGCTTTTTCCCGATCCCTTTACGGCGAGTATCGTCAGATACAGCAATTCCGATAATCTCCGCAGCAGCGCCCGAACGCTTGAGAACCATCATGCCTGTTTTCCTGCCGCGATTCTCACAGACAAATACTTTCACCGACGGATCGTGCAAACAGTCTTCCATCTGTGCCCGGTATTCCCTGTATGTCGGATGATACATGCAAGAAGCATAGATCGAGAATGCTTCTTCCGACAGCAGCCACTCGGTATCCTCGCATAATACAATTTTCATGATCGTCCTCATAAACGGGTTTGTCAGTATCTGTCTCCGTATTCCTTTCGTGCTTCCGCCGTCCATTTCGAGATGAAATCCGTCTTCGCATCTGTATAGGCGTCCCGGTTATGTTCATATTGTTTCCATAGCCGAAGCTTCAATGCTTCATATTCTTTTGCCACGTCGGGATGCTCGTTCAAATAATCACGGAAGTACAGTTCGGCATTGTCCCCGGTGTATCGCAGATGGATATGATACACCTTGTCCGCAAATCCGTTTTCGGTATATCCCATATTGAGCGAGATCCTGTTCGCCTCGCCGGACATCCTGATGAATCCGTTTTGCTCCAGAACGCGGGCAATCTCCTTGAGGTCAACGCCTTGAGGGATCTCAACCATCACATCCACGATGTTTTTCGCCCAAATGTTTTGGATCGCCGTGCTTCCGATGTGGCTGATCCTGTCCACAGGGTAATTTGACAGCAGCCTTTTGATCGAATTCTCCATCTCCTTGTAAGATTCTTTCCATCTGTCATCGTGCGGGACAAGGAAGATCGGGAACAGTTCCCACAGTTCTTCCAACGTCATTTCCGAGAGTTTTTTACCCATATCATCCTCATAGATCAAAAAAGATTCTTCGTCGCTCCGCTCCTCAGAATGACACACGGAGAATCATCCTGCGCATGGTACAGACGATCTTCCTCTGTAACAAAGCGGAAAGTAAAGGAGCCTGCTCTGCGCTCAATCCTTCGCGAGCCTGTCGAGCGTCTCCCCCGTGACGCGCCAGATCGTCCATTCATCCATCGGACGCGCGCCGAGCGAGCGGTAGAAGTCGATGCTCGGCTTGTTCCAGTCGAGGCAGACCCATTCCATGCGCCCGCAGCCGCGTTCTACCGCGATCGCGGCAAGCCGCTTGAGAATCGCTTTCCCGTAGCCCTTGCCGCGGGATTCGGGCAGCACATAGAGATCTTCCAGGTACAGCCCCGCCCTGCCCACAAAGGTCGAGAAATTGTGGAAGAACAGCGCAAAGCCAACCTCTTTCCCGTTCTCGCAGGCAAAGAGCACCTCGGCGCTTTGCTTTTCAAACAGCCATTCTTTGAGCAGTTCTTCGGTTGCAACGACCTCGTCGGACATCTTCTCATAGGCTGCAAGCGCTTTGATAAAGGACAGGATCAGCCCGCAGTCGCGTTCTTCCGCCGTGCGGAACGTCAGTTCTTCCATCGTCATTCCTCCGTCTTCCGTAAGTGTTCCAGATACGCTTCAAATTCGGGCGTTTTCGACCAGTATTTGATCCCCCAGTTTTCAAAGTTCCATTCGTCCGTATAGCCGTTGCATTCGTAATCGACGTACCATAATAGCCCGTCGCGCACGACAAAGTTCGTCGGGAAATAATCAATGTTCAGCCCCGCCGCCTTTGCCTTTGCCGCCATGTCGCGCACGTCGGCAAGATGCGGCTCCGCGCTGCGTCCGTCCCGCACGATTTCGAATATCGTTTCGCCCTCGATATAATCCTTGACGATCCGCTCGGTCTCCGGGTCGATCGCGTACAGTTCTGGAATGCGGATCCCGGCGTCCCGGAGACGCGCGTAATCGCGCCGCTCCGCCTCGATCTTGTCGCCGAATTGGTAATAGCTGCACGGCTCGTGATGGATCTGCTTCAGCACGTACTGCGTTCCGTCCCGCTCCGCAAGGTAGGAATATCCGCCCTTGCCGTGTCCGAGCAGGCGAACGATGCGGTACTCCCGTCCGCAGACCGTCAATCTCTCTTCCATACCGTGCTCCTTTCAATCGGATCGGTTCGATTATACCACGCCGTCGCCGCAAAATCCAGCATTGCCGCAAAACCTGGAATTCCACAGAAAAAGCGAGGCATTTTGCCTCGCTTCCGTTTGCATGTTTTCGTCAGCTGATCTTGATATACTTCTTATACACGTAGCCGGTCTCGCCGTTGAAGTCGATCTTGATCCAGTTGCCGGACTTGCCCTTCACCGTGAAGGTCTCGCCGTTGGTCGCCGTGCCCAGCAGCTTGGAATTCTTGGTTGCCTTGGCGCGGATGTTCACGTGCGTGTTGCACTTGATCGTACCCGTCTTGCCCTCGATCGGCTCTTCCGGCGTATAGAGCTTCACGTATTTCTTGAAGACGTAGCCCTCGGTGTCGGACTTGTACTGGATCTTGACCCAGTTCCCTTCGATTGCAAGCGCTTTGAAGGTCTTGCCCTTCTTTGCCGTGCCCAGCAGTTTGGACTTGCTCGTTGCCTGCTCACGCACGTTGACCATCTTCCTGCAGTTCACGATCTTTGCGTTCTTGCCGTCGACCGGAACCGGATCGTCCCAGTTTTCACTCATCAGCTTGATGTAGCTCTTATAGACATAGCCTTCCGTGTCGGACGTATACTGGATCTTGACCCAGTTGCCCGCCTTTGCCAGCACCTTGAAGATCTTGCCCTTCTTTGCCGTGCCCAGCAGTTTGGATTTGCTCGTTGCGTCCTCGCGCACGTTCACCTTTGTCTTGCAGTTGACGATCTTGCCGACCTTGCCCGAAACCGGAGTGTCCGACGGAACGCCTTCGATGCGGACATACTTCTTAAAGACATAGCCTTCCACACCGTCGTAGTCGATCTTGACCCAGTTTCCGAACACGCCGAGCACATCATAGGTGTTGCCCTTGTCCGCCGTTCCGAGGAGCGTCGATTTGCTCGAAGCCTTCTCGCGCACGTTCACTTTTGTCTTGCAGTTGACGATCGTGCCCGTTTGCCCGTCTCCGCGCACTTCGGCGGTCACGACCTTCGCTGTATCTGCGACTGTTGCAGCGGGCAGGATCGGAAGGAGCATCATGACAGCCAAAACCAATCCCAGAATCTTTTTCATCTTCCTTGACCTCCTTACAAGATAAACCAAATTGGTTCTCTTCATTTATAAAGACGTGTAAAGCATGCAAATGGTTGCATCTCTTCCCATCTTTTTCCTTTCTCATCTCCCATGGTACGACAAAGATGCGTTCATTTTGTCACAAAACCATGAAGGAGTTGTCACATAGTTGTAAAAAGTGAAATGGTTTTCCGACGCCGCCCTTTGCTCAGTCCCGGTCAAAACGCCTTCCTGCCCTTTCCTCTTTTTTCTATTACCATTATACCGAAAGCCGGTACGGATTGCAAGTAAACTATTAACATTTTATGAACATTTTCGGCATTTAACATATCCGTGTATGAACCATTCAAATAACCGACCCCGTTTTGCCGACGATACAAAGACAATCCGGAAGGATCATCCTGTTCATTGTCGCACATTTCCCGTGCAGACTAAAGAATTATGTGTCGAATTTGCGGTTTCTCAACACAAAGAAAGAGGAGCCGGTCCGACCGGCTCCCCTCCGGGTTTTGTCCGTTATTTTACCTTGCAGGTTTTGACGTTCGACCACTCGCCGAAATACGTCATGCCGTTGAACTCGTGATAGGAGCGCACGCGAACGTAGTACGTTTTGCCGCTCGTAAGATTCTTGATCACGGTCTGCGCCGTCTTCGGATTCGTGATCCTGATCGTCTTCACATTCTTCGTGAACGCCGAATTCGTCGCGCACTGGACCTGATAGCCCGTGAATACGCTCGAAGCGCCCCACTTCGCCGTCAGCTGCTTTCTGCCCGCCGTAACGCTGTTCAGCACGCGCGTCGTGATGCGCACGGTCGTTTTCAGCGGTCCGACCTCGCCGAGGTTGTAGTTATCGCCGACGTTGCCGCCGATCGTCGCGCCGCTTACCGGATCGACTCTGCGTGCAAAGTACGCCTTGACGCCGTACTGATAGCGCGTACCGGCGTAGACCTTGTGGTCTGCATCCGAACCGTCGATCCACGAAAGCCCGGTTACGTTGTACCAACGCACGAAGTCCGTCCAGCCGTTCGTCGTGCTGCTCCAAGCTCTGCGGTAGATGACGTAGCCCACCGCGCCTTCAACCGGGTTCCATGTGATCCGGATGCCATCGCTTACGTTCTCGACTGTCGTAGCCGTCGTCGGCGGCAGATAGATCTTGAACCACGCCCGCGCCGTGCCGCTGTACTGTGACGTGAACGTCACGATCACATAGCCGGTACCGGCGTTCGTGTTCTCGCGATACACATAGGTGTAATTGCTCCGGCTGACGGTATTTCCGTTCCGGTCCTTCACCGAAAACCGCGGCGTCTGCGCGCTGCCGTTTGCGATCACATACGGCGTCGATCCCTTATACTGCACATCCGCGCTGTTCCACACGATCGTGCCGTCGAACGCGGGAAGTTCTCCCCCGTTGAAGTCCAGTTTAACATTGACCTCCATATCGCCCTTTTGTGTATCGAACATGTAGGAGAAACTGCTTACCTCCGCATGAAGCGTCACCAATCCGGTCGAGGGGTTGAAAGAATCTCTGCTGTCCGAAAGTGTGACGTCCGACAGATATCTTGTGGGTATCAGTTCAGACAAATCATACGTGTATCTTCCGTTGGTAATACTGCCGTGCTGTTCCGGGATCGTTTGCTCGCCCAAGACGGACCAGTCTTCCAGGTAATCAATGTCCGACAAATCCAGATAGGGAATCCGGTTGCCGCCGCACTCAAGATAATTGAGATCATAATTATTTGACAGATCCAGTTCGGTCAGTCGGTTGTCCTGGCACAAAAGATGCCACAAAGCCAAATTGTCTGTCAGATCCAATGTTGTGATGCGGTTATTTCGGCAATCAAGATACTCGATGTCCGGGCAACAAGAAACATCCAGTGAGGAAAGCTGTAATCCATAGCATACCAAATCTACCAATGCAGGATTATGACTGACGTCCAATGCAGTAAAGGAGTTATGTCCGCAATAAAGGCTTTCAAGATTGTGCAAGCCGGAAACATCGAGCGTCCTCAACGGATTCGACATAACAGCCAATCCAACCAGCTGTGTATTATTGCTGATATCCAGTGATGAAAGCTGAACGCCGCAGGCTTCAAAGTATTCCAGTTTGGTATTCTTGCTGAGATCGATCGATGTAATCCGATTTCCGCCGTCAAGCACTTCCTCTGCATAAGTTTCAAAGCCTTCCGGATCCGGATCATATCCGATATTCAAGAAGGTCAACTCCCTGTTATTTGTCACATCCAGCTCTGTCAAATTGTTGAATCCGCAATTCAACTCTTTAAGCGCCGGATTATGAGCAACATTCAATTCCGTGAGTTCATTTCCCTGACAAGACAAGAATTGCAGCTTTGGATTGTGAGAGACATCCAATTCCGTTAACCGATTATATGCACAATAAAGCCCTTCCAGCGCTCCATTATGACTGACATCCAATTCTGTCAGCGCACAATCATAGATGCTGAGAACGAGAATTGCAGTGTTATTCCTGACATCCAACGTCTTAATGCCCGTCGCATCGCAACTCAGATATTCCAATGCAGTATTGTTTCTTACATCAAGACTGGTAAGCTGGTAACACCAGTCGCAATCCAAATGCCGCAAAGAGAGATTATAACTGACGTCCAGTTCCTTTAGTTCTTCCATATCGAAGCAGTTCAGCGTTTCCAGTGCACTGAAATGCTCAATACCCCGAAGAGATTCAATATCCACATCATCCGGAATGATTTCCGTTATCTCTGCGACCTTGTCCCATGTCATATAATAACCAATGTCGGTGCTATAAACAACGGGTAGGTTCTCGATGATCCACGCACGGAAATGATCGTCCGGAAAATTCGTCTTGTTGATTTCAAGATATCGGTCATCTGCAACCGAAACGGATGGCAGCAAAGCCGCAAGCAGCAAAATGCACAAAAGTATTGCTATTCTTCTTTTCATTCTCATTCGCCATCCGGGCGGCACCGGCACACGAGGATATACGCACCGCAGAATTATTCGTATATCGTTATCTGGGAGAAGCCGCATCGTTTTTCAATGCCGATGTCCCTTTTCCCCTAATAGATTACACAACGGGTTGCGTGATGTCAATACGGCTTATCCGGACCAAAAAGCGGAGGTATCCGAATATGCGGGATTGGCGATCGGATCACGCCGGGATGCAGCAGAATGCCGCCGTTTCCGGAAAGGCACGGCAGGCTTGCTCGCGCTGTGTGAACGGAGCGATCCGGCATTTGACGGTGTTTCAAATCAACGCAGCATCCTCGGCCTTTCCGACAATCCGGGTCGAATCGAGACAGACAGCTCAGGATCTGCCGTCAATCTTTGACGTCATCTTTACTGACTGCGATCACCCGGAACGCGACGTCCCTGACTGCCCAGAAAGCCGCCGCATCTGCAAAGATGCCGCGCAACGTTTCACGGTCCTTAGCCGCTTGTTTGCAAGAACCGAACATGCGATCGTAATCGTCGATCACAACGGTGACTGCCCTGAACGAAAGCCATTCGTTGAGATCGCGCAGGCATTCCTCCAACGCATCCCAGTTGTCGCCGAAATAAGCGGGAAACTGCATCGCCGCGGAGATCTCCCGAAAGAAGCCCGCCTTCGTTCTGCATCTCTTTCCCCGAAGATACGCCGCATAGGTTCCCGGCGTTCGTCCCGCCGCGCTGACGGCGTCGAATGCTGCATTTCCGGTTTGATCTTCGACGGCAGTGAAAAACGTCTCTCTTGCCGTCTTTTCTTTCTCCTCATGCAGATTCCGGCAGCGGAGCCAATCGACGGTGAGATACACGTTTTCGAGGTCAAATGCATCCAGCCCCTTCACATAGGTCATTTCATCGCGCAGCAGTTCGTTGCCCTGCACGATAAAGCAGCCGGTCAACAGATCGATGCCGATTACCGTGCCGTCGTCGAGGCGATAAACCTCGGGCTGCAGGCGCCCGTCCTGTTTCTTCCGCTGTAAAAGCGCATCCTGTTCGAGCAACTCGCATACGGTCGAGATCAGCGCTTCATCTTTCGTCGGTTGCACATCAAAACGATCCCGGATGTAACGGGACAGCTCCTCCCCCGTGATCGCATTCGGTTCGAGGTTCGGGCGCTCCCGTTCATAGACCGCCTTCCATTGCTCGGTCGGCGAGGGAATCAGTTTCTTGATCTGTGTCATGACTTTTTTCTCCCTTCGGAAAAGAGCGGGGCTCCCGATCAGAAAGCCCCGCCCCTGTTTGGTTTTTCTCAGTTATCCTTTTCTACATCGAATGTCTTGATCAGACCGACGACATAACGCAGGATCGCAACCGCGTCCGCCGCGTTCGGCATACCGTCGAGATCGCCGGCAACATCCGCATTGCGCATGCCTTCCTGTGTGATCGTGGAAAGACCGACCAGCGCGCGCAGCACGAGCGCCGCATCCGCCGAAGTGATCATGCCGTCGCAGTTTGCGTCACCGTACAGCGGGATGAACTGAACGATGTCCGCACGGTCACGTGTACGGATACGCGGACCGATCTGGTCGGAGTTCTCATAGCTGTTCTGACCGATAGACGCGATGCCGCAGGCGGAAAGGAACACGCCCTCCTTGACCCAGCTGAGGTCATGGTAGCCCTGCTCGTCCTTCTCACAGTCGTCGCTGCAGTTGATGTAGCCGTCGAGGAAGATGATGACCTCGCCGGAGCCGTCGTCCACATGGATCGCGCCGAGCACGCCGTTCGCGTCGTACTCAACCTTGGTGACCGTGCCCTCGAACGCGACAAAGTTGCCGACCTTGTCCGGAGACGCCGCTTCCGCCGTCGTCAGTATCTCGGGAACGACATACTGTTCGGTATTTGCCGCGCAGATCTCGTCGATGACAAGGTTCAGATTGCCGTCGTCGATCACGTATGTTTCGATCGTCTGCATGTTCGCCATGGTGATCTCAACGTCGAGCAGTCTTGCGCGCGTCGCATAGCCCTTTGTGGTGACGCCGTCCGCAGTGTATTCCACATCGCGGAGCGTGATATCCTGGATGTCTCCGCCGTAGTCGTTGCCGCAGTTCAGCTCAATCTCACCCATGTACTCGCTTGTCATACCGGTGATGCGGAGCTTCTGACCGACTTCGTAACGTCCCGCGACCGGGAACACGTTGATGCCGCGGCCGGAATCATCCTGAATGTAGATACAGTCGAAGAACGCGGTGTCCTTATCGTAGCCGGACGCGTTGGAGGTGACGTAACCTTCGATCGTGTACGAGGTGTTCAGCTTGCCTGCCTCGTGGATGTCCGCGATCGGCGTGACCTCGGAGGGATGGACCATCTTGAACAGGTTCACGACGATCTGGTAGTTCGTGTTCTGCAGCGTTGCCGCGCTCTCCATTTCGACCTTGACCTCGAACGTGGAGAAGAAGGTGACGCCGGAGGTAATGCAGAAGCCGCCGGTGGGCAGTTCTTCGTATGCAAGCACGCTGATCAGATCCTGATCCCCGCAAGCATCGTAGTACGGCTGATAGATCTTGTCCGCCGTGACGTTCTTGCCGCCGTTGTAGTAGAGCGGATACGAGCTGACGAACGAAGTATCGAATGCGTTGACGACGCTCGTTGCACCGTTCAGAATGATCGGCGCTGCGTTGTAGCAGGAGAACATCAGGTTTGTGTTCTCAATGAGGTACTCGGTCAGGGGGTTATCCCAGTTATAGAAATCCTTGCCGGTGAAGTGCAGGCGGTAAGACTCGTTGGTCATGTTGACCGCGTCGGAAACGATACCCTTGCCGACACGTGCCTTGGCGCCGATGGCTTCGAGGAGCCCGTTCGAAATGACGCTTGCCCATTCGTTCTCGTTTTCCGGCTCAAGACGGTCGGACTTGGAGCAGACGATGAAGCTGCCGCCGCGCTCTGCGTATCTGCCGATCGCAGCGATTTCATCCGCCGTGTAGAGCGAATCCGCAACGGAGATGCTCGCGCCCTTGAACGGCACGGTCAGAACGAGCAGGTCGCAGCCTTCGAGCACTTCATCGGTGATCGTCTCGGTGATGTGCTGCGACTTCACGCCGTATTGCGCCGCAAGCTCGATGAACGCCGTATCGGAATCCGCATAGTTGCCGGAAACGTAGAAGTTGCTGTGTCTCGCGTCGATCAGCATCAGCGACATTTCCGCGCCGTCGCGGACGGTGAAGCCGAGGTTGCCGTTGAACACATATTCTGCTCCGCGGAACGTTGCAGTGACCTTGACTTCCATCATGAAGCGGCCGGTCTCTGTCGGCACATAGATCCAGGTGAGTTTGTCGTCCTGCTTGGTCGGAGTCAGCACGTTCGTGCCGTCCGCAAACTTCGGATTATCAACCGTTTCGAGGAGCTCGCCGTCGATGAAATACTCCGCCTTGGTGATCGTAAGCGCAACCGCGGAAGCATCCTCGCCGATCGCCGGCTCTTCGTAGTTGTACAGCGGTACTTCGAAGGTGATCGGCTCGTCCTTGAGCTCGATCTGTGTGTTCTTCTCGACGGGCGACATACCGACCTTGACGGTCTCGCTCGTCCAGACAGGTGCGGTCACCGCAATATCGGCGTCGACCTCATCCACGCGGATATAGTAGTAGGAGTAGTTGTTGTCGATCTCGATCTCCCAGGAGCCGGACTGCGTGTTGAAGGTCTTGCTCGCCACGGTCACATCGCCGTTCGCGATGATCGAAACCTTCTGCACCTTGTCGGTCGGATCCTTGAAATCGACGCGGATCGTGAGCTTTTCGCCCTGCTCGAGATTCAGAACGGAACCCATCACGTTATCGTTCAGGGTGTAGTAGATCTCGAGGTCGTTGTCCTCGGTGGCATACATCGTCATGGCGCGCATTGCGTCGTAGATGCCGTCCTCGGAGAAGTTGTCGGTATAGATAACGTCACGGCAGGTGTTGCTGTCGCCCCAACCGCCCTTGTGGTTGTCCTGGTTGTTGGTCGGCGCAAGGTGCCAGCCCTTGTCGAGCGCCATGGTGTAATACTGATAGGAAGGCCAGTACATCGAACCGCCGACCTTGCCCTCGCCGTTGCCGACCTCGATCATGGTGATCAGCTCGTCGTATGCGGGCGTATAGTGCGCAAAGTCTTCGAACGTACCGAACGTCGTGCCCGGATGGTTGAACTGGTTGATCGTGGTCTTTCTGCCGTTTTCTTTGTCGATACGGGCAACCTCGACCAGACGGTCATAGTAGGCAATGAGGCCCGGACCGCCTTTGACGACGTACTTCGGCAGATTGCGGGATTCGAAGCCGAGCGAGTTGAACGTGTTCATATGGCCGTACTGACCGGACCACGTCATCTCGTAACCGATGATCGGAATGAAGTTCGCATCCGCGTACTGTGTCGCCGTCGCCTTCGCTTCCTGCCACAGCGTCATGGAGCCGTCCGCCGTCATCTTGCCCTTGCTCGGGTCGGTCATGTCGCCGTTCGGGTTGTCCTTGGTGTCGTAGTAGTTACTGTGGTCGGTGACCGCAAGGAAGTCGATCTGCTCGGCGTTCTTCGCATGCGCAAGCGCCTGCTCCAGTGTGCCGGTACCGTCGGAATACTCCGCGGTGTGCGAATGCAGTTCGCCGAAGTAGAGCTGGAAGGTCGCAACGCCGACCGTGAAGCTCCAGTTCGTTTCATAGAACTTGCCGTCTGCACGGGTGATCTTCACGTATACGGTGACCTTGCCGTCCTCCATATCCTCGGCGGGCGTATAGGTCGCGGTATTGCCTTCGACGACCGGCGTGACCGCCGCGTCGTTGAGCTTCATTTCCACGGTCGGATTCTCGCCGCAGTTCGTGAACGTGACGGAAATCACCGGGCGCTTGTCGTCGCCGGTTGCGCTGTTCGCTTCCGGCGTGTAGCCCGTGATCTGCGGCAGGTCGATGACGACGAGCTCAAAGTTCTCGACCGTCTCGTTCGGCGTCTCCCAGTTGTCCACTGCGGTGACCCGGACAGTGAGATTGCCGCCGGTGATTGTTGCCGCCGGGATCAGGAACGCGTAAACGTCGCCTTCAACGGTCGGTTCGGTGAGCGTCGCAAGGACCTCCTCGCCCTTCAGGACCTCCGCCGTGACGCTTGCAATGCCGCTCGCGTCCTGTACGTCCACGGTGAAGTTATAGGCTTTTCCGACCTCGGCTTCCGCCTGATTCACGCGCGTAATGACCGGACCCTTGACGTCGTTCGTCGGAGCGTAGTCCTTCGGCGAACCGTTGCGGAGCTGCTTGTTCGAATTGTACTTCGATACGATGCAGTACAGATTCACGACGTCGCCTGCCTGAACGCCGACGGGATAGGGCGCCGCGCGGTAGACGTTCATCTTCGCGCCGGTGCTGTCGGTCATGACGGTGGAACCGCTGTCCTTATATTCGCCGAGCGTAACGTTCTTGATCAGAACGTACTCAGTCAGAAGATTGTCGAAGTTGTCATTGATGCCGGCAAAGTTCTCGAACACCTGCGCTTCGGTCGCATCCTCGCCGATGATCTCGAAGGTCTCCGCCTTGCGGATCGTCGTCATGGACTGGATCTGCTGCACACCGCCGTATGCGCCGAGCTTGCCTTCCATGACCAGCCAGTCGCCGATCTCGATCGGATTGCCGTCCGTATCGGAATCCATCGAGTTGTATGCCTGCAGCGCGTAGATCTCGCCGTCGATCTTTGCCTGCAGAACCGCAGAGTTGATCGAGCCGAAGTTGCCGAAGCGATAGACGAGCTGACCGACGACCTTCGCGCTTGCAACGTCGCCCGCCGTGAGCGCCTGCTTGATGCTCATGATATCGCTTTCGCTCACGGTGTACGTGATCTCGATCGTATTGGAGACTGCGCTGCCGACCTGTGCATAGGCATAGAGCGTGCAGGTCTCGTTGATCGTGATCGGTTCGGTATACGCGGCAAAGGTGCCGTCCTCGCCGATCTTCCAGTAAATCGTTGCACCTTCGGTCTCACACCGCAGCGTAACTTTCGTGCCGGGCAGGTTGACCCCGGATCCGTCCGGCGTCGCGGTCGGCTCCTTGACGATCGTGCCCTGAAGCTTATAGAAGAGGAAATCGAACGCGCCGGAATCGTCGATGTTTGCGTAGCCGCTGAAATAGTTGTTCTTGGCGTACCACTCGAGATACACCGTTCTGCCGACGTTCTTGATGCTGTAGCCGTCGCCGTGCGCCTCAACCGCCCAATCCTTGTTGACGTCGTCATACGGCGTGCTGCCGTACGATGCGCCCATAGAGATGTACTTGCCGTTCTGCGAGAAGCGATAGGTACCGTCCTCGTTTACGGTAACATCCCAGACGATATTCTCGCTGACGCCGGACAAAACGCCGTCCGCCGGAACGATGTCCACACCGGCATTGTAATAGCCGTTCGTTCCGCAGGCATCCAGCGCCTTGTTGTTTGCCGTGTTGTGAATGACGACGCGATCGCCCGTTTCCGGAAGCTCTGTCATCAGCGTTGCATTCGCAACGGTCGGCGTATCCTCGGCGTAAGCCGCCGGAATCAGCGCGAACACCATCACAAGCGACAGAATGAGTGCCAATGCTTTTTTCATGTGTTCTTGTCTCCTCCTACTCAGATTCGCAGCGGGAGAATCCCGCATAGGGCATACTGCCCCTATTTATACAAATCCTATTATACACGAACTTTTTGAAAAAATCTATCCCCGAATTCAGTATTTTACATATTTATTTGTGTGCACCCAAGGTCACTCGCGCCTTCGGCAAAACAAAAAGGAGCCGAAGCCCGGCTCCTTTTGTGTCGGTGTTAAATTACTCGATGATGCTCGCAACGACGCCGGAAGCAACCGTACGGCCGCCTTCACGGATTGCGAAGCGGAGACCCTGCTCCATCGCGATCGGCGTGATCAGTTGGATTTCCATGCGGATGTTGTCGCCCGGCATAACCATCTCGACGCCTTCCGGCAGCGTGATCGTGCCCGTAACGTCGGTCGTTCTGAAATAGAACTGCGGACGGTAGCCAGAGAAGAACGGGGTG
>JAZNHI010000004.1:0-3804 GCA_045576895.1 Clostridia bacterium
GGCTACAAGGAATGGGTCAAGGTCTCCGACGGCGGCGCGTACATGAAGGCGCGCATCCGCCTGGGTTAAGGAGGGAACGCTATGGAACGAATCAAGAAATTGCTTTCGGAAGCGGGCATTTCGGATTACATCGTTTACGGATACACGGAGCGGACCGCGGAGCTGTTCTTTGTGAAGAAACAGCTTGACACACGCCGCATCAAGGACGTCGAAAAGTTCGTCGTGACCGTGTTCCGCACGGGCGAACAGGACGGCAAAAAGCTGCGCGCGGCGACCGACGTGACCGTGCTTGCGGCGATGACCGACGAGGAGATCAAAAAGGCACTGCAGGACGCGTATTTTGCCGCGCAGTTTGCAATGAATCCCTATTATGAGCTGCCGGATCCCGTGCAAGCGCCGACGGTCGAGGCGCACGGCAAACTTACGGAACAGGCGCCGGAACAAAGCGCGGGCGAGATGGCGGCGGCGCTGTTCAAAGCGGACTGCGAACCCGGCGCATTCCTGAACTCCGCGGAGGTTTTCGTCATTCAGAAGCACGCGCATGTGATCAGCTCCCGCGGCGCCGACGTTTCGTGGGTCGAAGCGGAGGTCAAAGGCGAATACGTCGTACAGGCGAAGGAGCCCGAGGATGTCGAGATGTACCGCGATTTTGCGTACACCGAGCTGAACACGGACGCGCTCTCGGCGCAGGCAAAGGAAGCGCTGTCGTTTGTGCGCGACCGCGCGCGGGCGCAGAAGATCCTGAAGAGCGGCAATTACGACGTGATCCTGACCGACGAAAACGTGATGATGACGCTGTGGTTCTACGGCGAACGCACCGCGGCGAACATGATCTACCCCGGCTATTCGACCTGGAAGGTCGGCGACGATGTGCAGGGCGAAACGAGCGGCGAGCGGATCACGCTCACGATGCGCACGCTTGCGCCGTATTCCAGGGAGGGCATTCCGATGCGCGACCGCGCGCTTTTGGAAAACGGCGTGATGTGCAGCACGCACGGTCCGAACCGCTTCTGCCGCTACCTCGGCGTCGAACCGACGGGCGACTACCGCAAATACTCCTGCGACAATCCGGGCACGATGTCCTTTGCGGAGATGCAGAAGCGTCCGTGCCTTTGGGCGGTCACGTTCTCCGGGTTCGAGATGGATTCCTTCTCCGGGCACTTCGGCGGCGAGATCCGTCTTGCGTATCTGATCGAGGACGGCAAAATGACGCCCGTCACCGGCGGATCGATCAACGGCAGCATTCTGGAAGCGCAGAAGGATCTCGTGTTCTCCACGGATCGCTACGCCGAGATCGGCTACGACGGTCCGTATGCGATCCTGTTGAAGAACGTTGCGGTTGCGGGAACGGACGGCGAAGCATAAAACAATCGGCAAACGGCGGCGGCGAAACGGTTCTCCGCCGTTTTTTTATACATTTTTTATGAAAAAAACTTCTTTTTCTCTTTCAAATCCCGCGCGCGCGTGGTATGATAGGGATGTAATGTGCGGGGATATCCCGTAACGAATAAGGAGGAAGCACATGGTCATTCAAAAGCCGGCGGTCGCCGGTACGGTGGAATCCAGCGACGCGCTCGTTTCCGTGGAACCGGGCGACGGAAAGATCGAGCTGACGCTGACGTCGAGCGTCATGAACCAGTACGGACGGCAAATCAAGGAGACGGTCCTGGAGACGCTCGCGCGTCTCGGCGTGGACAACGTCAGGATCAGCGTCGTGGACAAGGGCGCATTGGACTGCACGCTGAAGGCGCGCGTGGAGTGCGCGGTGTTCCGCAGCAGCGACGCATCCGAAAAAGACATTCCGTGGGGAGGTATGATCCAATGATCCCGAGACCGAAACCCGAACGGTTCCGGCTGCGCCGCACCATGATGTTCATGAACGCGCAGAAGCCGGGCCTCATCAAGGATGCTTACATCTACGGATGCGACAGCATCATGCTCGACCTTGAGGACGCAGTCGCGGAGAATCAGAAGGACGCAGCGCGCTTCTCGCTGTACCATGCGCTGAAGACGATCGACTACGGCGACACCGAGGTCATCGTGCGCATCAACGGACTCGACACCCCGCACTGGCAGGAGGATATCCGCGTGTGCGTCGCGGGCGGCGCGGACGGCATCCGCATCGCGAAGTGCGAAAGCGCGCAGGACGTCAAAACCGTCGAGGCGGCAGTCGAAGCCGCCGAGAAGGAATTCGGCGTGGAAGTCGGCAGAACGCTTCTGATGGCGGCGCTCGAAAGCCCGAAGGGCATCCTGAACGCGTACGAGATCTGCACGGCAAGCGACCGCATGTTCGGCGTGGCGATCTCCGGCGGCGACTTCAGAAAGTGCATGCAGACAAAGCCGCAGCCCGACGGCGTCGATATGCTCGTTGCCCGCGGGCAGATGCTGATCGCGGCGCGCGCGGCGGGCGTGCAGTGCTTCGACACGGTCTATACGAACCTCGACGACATGGCGGGCTATGAAGCCGAGCTGCGTCAGAACAAGGCGATGGGCTTCGACGGCAAGAGCCTCATCAACCCGAAGCAGATCCGTCTCGTGCACGAGCTGTTTGCGCCGACCGAGAAGGAAATCCTGCAGGCGGAAAAGATCGTCCGCGCGTACCGTGAGCAGAGCGCGGCGGGCGTCGGCGTGTTCACCGTCGACGGCAAGATGATCGACATCGCATTCATTCCCGGCGCGGAGCGCACGCTGAAGCTTGCCCGTGCCTGCGGACTTTGGGAGGGGGATCTGGTATGAAGAATTTCGTCGGAAGAGATATCCCGGACTACCTGCTCGTAAACGGCAAGGAAGTCTATCAGGGCAAGAATTACATGGACGGCAAGTACTTCAGGAAGGCTTCGCCGTGCACCCGCCGGTATGAAAAGCCGCAGGAGAGCAAGATCGTCGAAACGCTTGCGGACGCACTCAAACAGTGCGGCGCAAAGAGCGGCATGACGTTCTCCTTCCACCACCATCTGCGCGACGGCGACTTCGTGGTCAACATGGTCATGAAGGCGGCGATCGAAGAGCTCGGTCTCGACAACCTCACGATCGCGGCGACGAGCCTCGGCGCGGCGCACGACCCGGTTGCGGAATACATCGCCGAGGGCAAGGTCGTCGGCATCCAGACGAGCGGCATCCGCGGCAAGATCGGCGAGGTCGTTTCCAAGGGTCTTCTGAAGACCCCGGCAATCGTCCGCAGCCACGGCGGACGTCCCCGCGCGATCGAAGGCGGCGAGGTGCATATCGACATCGCGTTCGTCGCGGCGCCGACCTCCGACTGCGTCGGCAACTGCCGCGGCATCGGCGGAAAATCGAACTGCGGCTCGTTGGGCTACGCCATGACCGACGCAAAGTACGCGGACCACGTGGTCGTCGTGACCGACTGCCTTGTGGACTTCCCGAACATGCCGGCGTCCGTGGAGGCGATCGACGTCGACGCGGTCGTGGTCGTCGATTCCATCGGCAACCCGAAGAAGATCGCGTCCGCAGCGGCGCGCATCTCGCAGAACCCGCGCGACCTGATGATGGCGGAAAACGTCGCGAAGGTCATTGCGGCGACGCCGTATTTCAAGGACGGCTTCTCGTTCCAGACCGGCGTCGGCGGTCCTTCCTTGGCGGCGAACCTGTTCCTCGAAAAATACATGGACGAACGCGGCATCAAGATGGGCTGGGCGATCGGCGGCATCTGCAAGCCGATGGTCGAGCTGCTCAAGAAGGGCAAGATCGGCAAGGTCATCGACGTGCAGGACTTCGATCTGGACGCGGTCAACTCCATCAACCAGACCCCGAACCACTTTGAGATGAGCGCTTCCCAGTATGCAA
>JAZNHI010000005.1:0-14116 GCA_045576895.1 Clostridia bacterium
AGGGCGGTGTACGGATAGCTGCCGAACGTTGCGCCGACGATCGCAAAGATCATCAGCGTCAGCGCTTTGGAAAAGCCGTTGTCAAAGGCGGACTCCGCGTTTTCAACGACGGGTTCTTCACCGCTCTTTTCGACGGGCGGTACGGGCACGAGGGAAGCGGTCGATTCCGGCGCGACGACCGTTGCGCCGCAGTTCGGACAGAATCTGTCGCTGTCACGCAACAGGGTTCCGCATTTCATACAATACATATGAACAGACCTCCTTTTGTGGATTGTTTGAGGGAAAGGATCCCGTTTTCCGCGCGCTCAGAAGCCGAGCGTGTCGTTGACGAGGATCACGTGGATGCGGTCCTTATGGCGCGAGAACCGCGTAATCAGGAACTGACAGCAGATCGTGTCGGGCGATTTGCAGTTCATGCAGGCGCCGGTCTTTGAACAGGGCGTATTGAGCCCGAAACGCTGCGCGTTGATCGGCGCGGCGACGTTGCGCGCGCGCTTCATGGCGCCGTCGATATCGGAGCAGACCTTGTTCATGCTGACGATGAACAGCACGTGCTTCGGACCGTTTGCGATGCAGGAGACGCGGTTTGCGTTGCCGTCGATGTTGACGAGCACGCCGTCCTCGGTCATCGCGTTCGCGCTCGAAAGGAACCAGTCCGCGTCGTACGCCGCAAGCATCGCTTCGCGCGGGTTTTCATACGCGGCGCGGTCGATAAAGCGGAAGCTGTCGGTCTTCACCGCTTCGACAAGTCCGACTTCGTGCGCGCTCAGCGCGCCGCCCATCGTGACCGAGCTGCCTTCGGGGATCAGCGAAAGCGCAATGCGCTTTGCTTCCTCGCGGTCCTTTGCGTAATATCCCGTCATGTTGCGGGACTGAAGCCCCTTGATGACCTTCTGCGCCAGCAGTTCGTTGCGCTTTTCGATGTTCCGATCCATAGTGTCCTCCAATGTTTTTGATGTCTCATTATACACTGAAAGCAGGCGGGAAAGCAACGGTTTTTTCGAAGAGAAAAAAGGGAGGACGCGAAGCAATCTTCGACGTCCTCCCTTGCGTATCAGATGAAGTCCGATGCTTACCGTTCCTTACCGAAGAAATAGACCGCGACGGTGCCGGGACCGGAATGGCAGCCGATGGTCATGCCGATCATATAGACCTCGATCGCGCCGTCGATCTGCGGGAAGCGTTCCTCGATCATCTTCTTCACGGTCAGCGCGTCCTCCTCGCAGTCGGAGTGGCTGATCCAGCAGCGGCCGGCATAGTTTTCGCCGCCGTCCGCAAGCTCCGCCATCTGCTCGACGAGCGCGCGGAGCGCGCGCTTCTTGGTGCGTACGCGCGAATGGATCGCCAGATGTCCCGGATGGTCCATGCGCATGACGGGGCAGATGCCCAAAAGGTTTCCGATCTTGCCGGCGGCGGGGGAGATGCGTCCGCCGCGCACGTAGTAGGTCAGCGTCGTGGAGCAGAAGAGGTGCTGGATGCGAAGGCGGTTTTTGAGTGCCCAGTCATAGAGCTCGTCGATCGTTTTGCCCTCGTCGCGCAGCTTTGCGAGCGCTTCCATCTGCAGCCCGTAGCCGGACGACGCGCCGCGCGAATCCACGATCAGAAGCTTGCGCTCCGGGAAGCGCTCCCTGACGATTTCCGCCGCGGTGAGCGCGGACTGGAACGTACCGGAAAGTCCGCTCGAAAGCGTGACGTGCAGGATGTCCTTGCCCTCCTTTTCAAACAGCTTCGTGAAATACTCGATATAGGTTTCGGGATTGATCTGCGTCGTTGCGCTGACCTGTCCCGCGCGGATGCGGTCATAGAATTCCCTGTAGGTCATCGTTTTACCGAGATCGTCCTTATAGGGAACGCCATCCATTGAAAAATCGTTGCAAAGCAGGCGGACGTCCATTTCCCGCAGCTTTTCGGGGGTGACGTCGGCGGCGGAGCAGCAGCTCAGAATGTAATCGTGCATCATGATTCTCCTCATTCAAGACAATATTTCAATCTGCAGTATATGGGAACGCCTCCCGAAAGGCAATCTATTGCATCGGCTTCCGTCTCTACCGATGAAAAAAAACACGGTAGAATCCGTTTTTCGGACTCTACCGTGCGTGGAATTGCAGTGTTTATGCGGGTTTTTCGACTCAGAACTTGCCGGAATGTCCGCCGTGCGTGCCGCCGGAGGACGAGGTGTGCGTCGAGCTTCCGCCGTGGAAACCGCCTCCGCCGCTCGGACGGCTGCCGCCTCCGCCGCTGCTCGTCGGCTGCACATGGATCGAACGCGACACGTTCGAGCCGAGCAGCACGTCGCTGTTCTGCGTCAGCGTAAAGGTGGACGGCACCAGATATTCGTCCGCGTCGGTGCGGCGCTGTACGCTGACCAGCTGGCGCTTCATCCCCGCAAGCGGAATAAAGCCGAACAGCAGACCGATCCCGATCGCGATCGCAACGGCGAAGAGGTTCAGCGGATGCATGATCTTGTTGCATCGGTTCGTGAACGCTTCGAACGCGCCGTAGTAATTGCCGCTTTCAAGAAGCGGTTCAACCTCGCGCTGCACCTTCGTAAGCCGCCTTCCGGAGAAGCGCGACGCGGCGAGCGAGCCCTTGGAGGTCATCTTCAGCCCGTCCTTGCCGACGCCGAGCACGAACGCGTTCGATTCCGGCACGCGCTGCGCAAGGAACCGTTCGACGAATGCGTCGATATCGGTATTCGACGGGAAGCAGAGGTAGTAGAGCGCGACGCCGTTCTCGTCGACGAAACGCTCCATCGAAGCGTTGGCGTTCGCAAGCTGTGCGGAATCGAGCGTCCCGTTTTCGGCATAGACATGGTAGCAATCGTACGGGAACTCCTCCCGCGCCATTTGGAGCAGCTCCGCACAGCCGTCCGCATACGCGCTGAAGCCGGCGGCGTAGTCGTTGTTGCCGAAATACGGCAGGAACTTCGGTTCGAGGTATTCCTGAATGCCGAAGTCCGTGAACGCCGTGATGCCGTAGCCGCTGGTGCTGACGGCGAAATCGCGGGCTTCCGTCGAAAGAAGCAGCAGAATGCCGTCACCGTTGACCGTCGTGCCGTTCGCGTCGGGCGTTGCGCCGTAGCCGTAGCCGTTGTAATCGAAGAAGTCGTCCGCGTATTCCTCGGCGGTCTTGAGCCCGAGGCTCGGAACCGTGGCGACGACGACGTCGCATTTATACGCGCTGCCGATCTCCTTGAGCCGCTTCGAAAGCGATTCCGCTTCGCTGTCGGTCAGAAGATTCGCGCGGTCGACCACCGTCGGCTTGCCGCTGTCGGTCCGCGCGATATTCGCGGGCACGTCGGCGAGGCTCCAGCTGTCCCCGGAAGCGTCGGGAACCGTCGCGCCGCTTGCAAAATACGCCTCAAGCGCTTCGTCGGCTGCGTTGAAGTAGGCAAGCAGCTTGCGCTCCGGATCGCCCTTCACGGAGCGGTATGCTTCCATGATCGGACCTTCGCAGACGGCGTCGGAAAGCGCGGCCTCGGCAATGGGACCGATCTGCAGGAAATACCGGTAGTCGGAGTTGAACCCGAGCACGAGCGCGTTCTCTTCGACTACGTGTTCCTTTGCAAAGGACATGATGAAGGACGTCAGATCCGCCACGTCGCCGTAGTAGAAATAGTAGATGCCGACGCCGCGGTTTGCCGCGATCTCGACGGCGCGGTCGTTGATCGTCCTGAACTCGTCCTCCGTCAGAAGGTCTTCGTCCACATAGACGTACTGTCCGTTGTCCGCCTGTGCCGAAAGCACGGGAACAAGCAGCAGAAATGCGATCAGAAGGATGGATAGAATGCGTTTCATAAGCAGCCGCCTCCGCATCCGAGAAAATGTCCGAGCACGACCAGCCCGCCGAGGACCGCCGCGCCGATCCCGCCGTACAGCAGCCAGTATTTCCAGTATTGTTTTTTGGAAAGCGGCAGATCGCCGACGAGCTTGCCGGTCTGTCCGTTCATCGCAAAGGTATAGAGCTTGCCGTTCCACCGGACGTGCAGCAGCCACACGGGCAGCAGCGCGTACTCGCGGGAGTTGTTGCGCTCCGAAAGCGTCGTGGACTGCATCGACACCGAGCTGAATCCCGCGGTCGTCTGCACAAGCCGATCGGAGACCGTCTTGCGGAACCGCGCCTTTGCACGCTCCACGCTGATGTCCGCTTCGACGTCGTACCGGTCGGAGAAGTAGCCGGAAAGGTACGCGGTCTGGAAATCGACCGCCTCGCCGAAGTTGAACGGCTCCAGAGAGTCCATCAGCGCGTCGTCCATCTTCTCCGATCCGTCGACCGGAAGACGGTTGAAGCGCGCGTCCGCGGCGCGCAGCAGCGCGTAGCGGGACGTCTCGACGTAATCGTAAGCGCCGTCGGTCCATGCGCGGGACCTGTTGCCGTTATAGCGCACGCTTGCGGAGACGTCGGTCGAGAACAGCCAGAAGGGAACGTAAAGCCCCTTGATCTCCTCGATGTTCGATTCCGAACGGAACTCCTTCGGCAGCAGCTTCTTGCCGAACAGATGCTTGCGGAACGCCTCCTGCGCCGCTTTGCGGTCCAGCTTGAAGGGCAGCACCAGATCCGGCTTCCAGTCGCCGGTGAACTGCCGCTTCATGATAACGGTGTTGTCGCAGAACGGACACCGCGCGGAGGCAAGCGTATCGTCGCCGAGCACCTCGCCGCCGCAGGCGGCGCAAGTATAGATATTCAGCCCGGAGACCTCGTCCTTCTCCCAGCGATCCGTGTCCTTCGACCAGGAATCGCTCGTTTCGTTCTTGGCGTCTTCTTTCAGAAAGCTGTCGTAATCGATCAGCGACTGCGGCGAAAACGACGAATCGCAGTACGGGCATACCACCTGCTGCGAACCGCTGTCAAACTGCAGGGATGCGCCGCATGCGGGACACCTGTATTCCAATAACTGTTGCGCCATCCTGATTTCTCCTTTGACCAAAGATGGTTGAAGGGTGCGGAACGGTCCGCACCCTCCGCGTTGAGGTTACAGTGAATGTTCCTTATTCCGCAAAGCGGGTGCCGCATTCGGGGCAGAACTTGGGCGGATTTGCGGGATCGGCGGGGGTATAGCCGCACTTCGGGCAGCGGGCTGCGGGCGCTTCGGGTTTCTTCTTGCCGCACTGCGTGCAGAACTTGCCGTTGTTCACAGCGCCGCATTCACAGGTCCAGCTTCCGGCGGGCGCGGGCTTCTTGGTGCCGCATTCGGTGCAGAAATTGCCGGTTGCGGTCGCGCCGCACTGCGGGCACTTCCAGGAATTCGCGGCTGCCGCCTGCGCTTCCTTCTGCTGCTGACCCATCTGGAACAGGGCTGCGGTGTTGCTGCCCATCTGTCCGCCTGCCTGACCGACCATGCCCATGCCCATGAAGCCCGTCATTGCGCCGTTCGTGTTGCCGGCTGCGGTCTTCATCGCTTCCGCGGTCGCCTGCGTCATCGTTGCCGCCGCCATCGTGGGATCGCGGTTGATCGCTGCGCGCTGCGCCGCCTTGATCATCTCGGCGTCCTCTTCGGTCAGCGTGATCGGGTTCATTGCGATGGAGACGACCTCAAGACCTCTCTTCTCGCCCCAGAGCTTAGAAAGCTCAATGTTCATCGCCTCGCACAGCTCGGTGGTGTGCGCCGGGACCTGGTTCGGGCGGACTTCAAGATCGGAGATCTTCGCCATTGCGGGCTGCAGGGCGTTGACGAACTCGGTCTTCAGCTGGCTGTCGATCTCGCTGCGCAGGAAATCCTGGGAAACGTTGCCGCAGACTTCCGTGTAGAACAGGATCGGGTCGACCATCTTGTAGGAGTATACGCCGTTGCAGCGCAGGGATACGTCGATGTCGAGGTTGATGTTGCGGTCCACCACGCGGAACATGATCGGGTTCGGCGTGCCGAACTTGTTGTCCATGATCTCCTTGGTGTTGAAGTAGTAGACGCGCTGGTCCTTGCCCGTGTCTCCGCCGAAGGTGAAACGGCGGCCGAGCGTCTTGAACGATTCCAGAATGCTCTTGCCAAGGCTGCCGGCAAAGATGCTCGGCTCGGTCGAGGTATCATAGATGAATTCACCGGGCTCTGCGCAGACCTCAACGACCTTGCCCTGCTCGACGATGATCATGCACTGACCGTCGGCGACCGCGATGACGGAGCCGTTCGAAATGATGTTGTCGCTGCCCTTCGTGTTGGAGGAGCGGCTGCCCACTCTCTTCTGTCCCTTGGTTACCAGAACGTCCTTCGGAAGCGCTTCGCAATAGAAAAACTCTTTCCACTGATCGGCGAGCACGCCGCCCAAAGCGCCGATACCGGCTTTGATAAGTCCCATAGTAGTTCTCCTTTCAATTTGTGAGTGTCAATTTCTGACTGCTATCGAAAAAGGTTGAAACCCTTGATCGCCTATTCCCTGCGCATCGCCGCGTACGGATCGCGGATCTTTTTGGAATACGGATTCTTGTTCTCCGGTACGGGGATGCGGTGCGCGCTGCCGTACCGCGCAAAGATCACGAGCAGCGTGCGCAGCAGAATGAGCAGGAGCCATGCGCCGAGCGCGACCCAGAACCATACGATCGAAAGCCCGACCGTAAAGTGCAGCACGAGCAGGATCCACGCGGGCGCAGACCAAAGGAAATACAGCAGCGCGTGCCACAGAAGGCACAGCAAAAAGCCGCCGCGATCCTTCTTTTCCATGTCAATCGCCTCCTTGCACGAATCGCGTCCCGCTTGGGAACGAGAACGCCTCTCTACTCATGATGGAACTGCACAAGCGTGCGCGCAAGAACCGTGATGATCCATACGGCGAACGTTCCCAAAAACCACAGGATGGAACAGCCTATCGTGAAATGCATGATGAGAAGCAGCAGTGCCGGGACCAGAATCATACAGTACAGCGGCAGGCTTTTCCGAAAGCACCGAAAAAAGTCCTGGAAGGCTCTGCTTTTCATGGTTGACGCTCCTTTGCAAGCTATTCCTCATATATTATAGCGAATATTTGCATAAAATGCAATGCGGAATTGTGAGATTTGTGTTATACTGACATAAAGGGGAGGTGAAACTATGCTCGATACACGGCTATCGTCCTATCTGAACGGGATACTGGACCTTGCGAGCGCGCTTTCGGAGTGGATCGGGTATTCGAACGCCGGCGTCTCCGCCTATACGAAGGACGGCTGGGAGGAGGCGTTCCGCCGCCACTATCACATCAAAAGCTTTACGCCGGTCCCTGTGGAGGAGACTTTTTATCAGACGCTCGTGCAGTGGCTCGGAAGCACCTCGTTCGGGCTTACAAAGCACGTGATCGACTGCATCACGCACAAGCTCGGCGAGCCGCTTAAAGTGTACCGCGCGGAAAACGAGCAGGCGCTGATCGATCGGCTTTCGGGCTGCAACGGACACATCGGCGCGTATTATTTCACCGAGGACGTCTTCTTCGTCGCCTTCGAGACCCACGTCCTCGCATTTCTTATGGGCAATTTTGAGTGAGAGCATATATCAGAACACCGCCGCGAATCTGCGACGGTGTTCTTGTCTGTTCTGAAGATTGCAAAGGCACGCTCATTCCTGCACCGGGAACCGCGCAATGAGCCGGACGACGTACCTTAGGATCAGCGCGGCGTCCGCCGCCGTCAGCGCGTCCGCACCGCGGACCTTCGCATTTTTCAGTCCCTGTCCGGAGAGCGTATCGAGCCCGGCGAGCGCGCGCAGGATCAGCGCGGCGTCCGCCGCCGTCACATCGCCGTCGCAGTTCGCGTCTCCGTATAGCGTCGCGCCGACCGTGAACGGACGGAGTCTTGCGCCGACGGTGCGCTTTTCGGAATCATAGCTGCCGGTCGGAACGGAATCCGCCTTGATCGCCTCGGCAAACGCAAACCGGATCTGCGTGCCCTCCCGCAAGCCTTCCCTGACGGTGAACCACAGGGTCAGCAGCGGGGTGTTCCGGGAGACCAAGGTGCCGTTCATGGATATGTATGCAAACTGGATCATACCCGGCACGCCGGGATTCGCATAGCTCATCGAGCCGGACAGCGAACGGTTCTTCTCATACGTGAGCTGATCCGGATCGTACAGCAGCTTCATGGAGATCGAGGACAGCAGACGTTCGCTCGTTACGCCGTCGAGGAACAGCTCCACGCGCAGACACTCCTTGCCGTTGACGGTTTCCAGATGCTCCGAGATCGGGCCGCCCTCGATGCAGATCACATAATCGCCTTCGGTCGGAAGGACCGTGGGCGGCGGAGCGGTCGGCGTCGGCGTGGCAGTCGGGCTGGCTGTCGGCGTGGCGGTCGGCGTTGGCGTGGGTGTCGGCGTCGATGTGGGTGTTGCGGTTGCCGTCGCGGTTGCAGTCGCCGTCGCGATTGCCGTCGCGGTTGCGGTCGCCGTCGGCGAGGGGGTCGGGTTCATCGCTCTGCCGCTCGGCGTCGGATAATCCGAGGGCGGGGTCATGCCGAAGAGCAGCCACGCATATTCAGGATAGTCGATGAAGACGTTGCGGTTGCCCTGCACGTTTTCGCACTGGTCGTTCCGGGACATCTCCCACGTATCGACGGGATCGAGCTCCATCCACTCGAGCAGCGTGTCAAGCGACTCGATAACCTTCAGACCGTCGTTTTTATCGTCGCCGGGACCGATCACGGGGTCCGGGTCGTTTTCATAGAGGTTCGGTTCCTCCCAGCGGCACCAGACATACAGCAGAATGCGCGCCACGTCGCCCTTGATGTTGTCGTTGACCTCGACACGGTCGGCGCCTGTGTTGTACCACAGCACGGTTTTTCCGCCGTATGCATAGGTCTGATAGGAGGAGAGCACGCCCCGGACGTTGCCCATCGTCATATTGCCGCGGGTCGAGTTGACGTTCGCGTTCGTCGGGCGCAGGTGGTGCAGATCGCTGCCGCCGTTGCTCTGATAAAAGCTTGCGCGGGATTTGGGCCAGACGTGCTCGCGGTTGAAGCTTCCGCTCACCGTATCCGAATAGAACAGGATCGGATTTGAGGAGCCGTTGTTTGCATCGGTATACGGCCAGTAGCCCGTCAGCGAACTGTAGCTGACGGAATTCGTCATGGTGTCCGTCATCAGCCCGTGCAGGCATGAGAACATCGCGCCGTGCATCGGATCGTTTGCGGAAGCCGCGAGCTTGCTGACGGTTTCATAGGTGTAATTGCCGGTATAGTACGCGTTTGCCTGCGAAGAAAGCGCCGTGCAAAGCGTATGCCGCGTACCGGAATTTTTGACAAGCGAACCGGTCTTTGCCTCCGCCGCCGGCAAAACGGCAAGCGCAAGCAGAAGGGCAAAGCAGAGGGACAGCAGTCGTTTTGAAAGCCGCATAGGGAATCCTTTCTGCGCAAAAACGCATTCCGATCCATGATATTCCATTATACAGGAAAACCGCCTAAAGCACAAGATTTCGGATCAACAAAAAAACGCCCGAAGGCGTTTTTGTTTAGGAGATTGCAGGTCATTTCGCGTTGAATTCGTCGGCGGCTTTCGAATATGCCCAGAGCGCGGCAGCGGCATTTTGGGCGTCGGCAGACGAATAGGCGCGGAACAGAATACTGACGTAGGACAGCGCGGAAAACCGAATGGTCGCGCTGCCGCTGCCGGTCGTGACGATGACCGTGTGCGTGCGGCTCAAAGCATGCGCGGGAATGTTCACGAGCTCCACGCGATAGAATCCGTTGGACTGCAGCACCGCATCCGCATCCACGCCGTCGACCGTCACCGTGAAAGAGCCGGTATAACCGGATGCCGGTTTCAGGAACAATCGGACCGTCGTTTCGCTGTCCAGAACGAGGGCGAAGCTCATATCGCTGAGATTTGCGCCGTTGTTGCTGTAAGAGATCGCACTGTTTGCGGCTTCCGCCCGAATCGTGTCGATATCATAGCTCGTCATATAGAACTTGTCCATATTCGCAAAGTCCGTGCCGATCGTCCAGTGGTTCTGCGCCGCAAGAAACGGCTGTACATAATGCCCGTAATCTGCGACCGACTTGACAAGGTTCTGTATTTTTGCATCGAATGCATTCGGGTTCTCGGCAAGCATAGTGTCAAAGGCGATGAAATACTCCTTGGCGGCATACGTCTTTTCAACCGTCAGCCCGTCGCCGTAATGGAAGGTCGCCGTGATCGTGTCTGCCATCTGGACCGAACTGATATAGCAGGTAAAGCCGTAATACTGTCCGTTCCGGTTCCTGTCGTTCGGATCGTAATCGTCGCGTTCGGTGACCGTTCCCTTGCCGGTGATGGTAAACGTCATATAGCTGTCTGCATAGTCCACGCCGTCGATCGCGGGCAGATCCATGTAGAACCGTACGCCGATCTTGCCGTCCAGCAGCAGCGACTGTGACTTGAATCCCGGTTCCGGCTGCGGTTCGGGCGGCGTGACCTCCGTGCGCTTATAGAGCGAGATCGCCTTCTGGGAGGCATAGGTGGCTGACTTGAAGAAGCGGAAGCGCGTCTGACCGCTTTGCGTGTTGAACCGGAGATACGCGCCTGCGGAGCCGACGATGTTCGCGTCGGTCCCGTCAAGCGACAGCGTGATCGGAAGCGCGGTATCGCTGCTCGTCAGACCGTTTCCGCTGTTGCTTGCCCAGCCGATATACTTGCCGCTCGCCGCCTTGATCGCATAGCCGCTGCCGTTCGGCTCGACCGTGAAATAGAAATCGTTCTCGTCCGCGGCAACCGTGATCGTCTTATCGGACAGGGTGACCGTCTTGTAATTGCTGATCGCGTCAAGCGACGTCAGCGAACCGTCCATGGCGTAGGGACCCGCGTTGCAGACGATCAGGTAGTCTCCCGACCAGTCTGTGGGCGCGGTCTCGACGAGCACGTATTCCGCATCGGAGGAAAGCGCCTGCCACTGCGCGGTGAAGGTGCAGTCCGCGTTGACCGTGACGGTCGCGTTCGGCTGATAGACCGCGTTGTCAATTGACCACTTCCAGCCCGCAAACCGCTGTCCGCCCGGCGCGGTAAAGCCGCAGGCGGGCAGCGTGAAGTCTTCGCCCGCATAGACCTGCTGCGACGTCATCGTGCCCGTGCCGCCGTTCGCGGCAAACGAGACGGTACAAGCGGTCTTTGCCGCAAAGTTGACCGTAACGGTGCAGTTTGCAGTGAGGTTGGTCAGGGTGAACACATTGCCGTTCTGGGTGACCGTTGCCGCGCCCGCGGGGGAGACGGTCGCGCTTTCCACGAAATAGCCGGTGTTCGGCGTCGCGGTGACCGTGCGGCCCGAAAGCGAAACGCTGCCCCACGCGGCGTTGTTCGCAACGGCGGTGATCGTATACGACGTGGTGTTCATCGCTTCGCCGCTCGGCGTCTGATAGTCCGAAGGCGGGGTGCGGTCAAAGAGCAGCCATGCGTATTCCGGGTAGTCGATAAACACGTTGCGGTTGCCCTGCACGTTCTCGCACTGGTCGTTCCGGGACATCTCCCAGGTGTCGACCGGATCGAGCTGCATCCACTGCAGCAGCGTGTCGAGCGATTCGATGACCTTCAGTCCGTTGTTCGCGTCGTCTCCGGAGCCGATCGTCGGGTTCGGATCGTTTTCATAGAGGTTCGGCTCCTGCCAGCGGCACCAGACGTAGAGCAGGATGCGCGCGACGTCGCCCTTGATGTTGTCCCGCACCTCAACGACGTCGGCGTCCGTGTTGTACCACAGGACCGTCCCGCCGTTCAGCGCCTTTGTCTTGTAGGTGCTGTAGACGCCCTTGACATTGCCCATCGTCATGTTGCCGCGGGTCGAGTTGATGTCCGCGTTCGTCGGGCGAAGATGGTGCAGGTCGCTGCCGGCATTGGTCTCTTTGAAGCTGCCGCGCGATTTCGGCCAGACGTGCTCGCGGTTGAAGTTTCCGGAGATCTCGTCCGAATAGAACAGGACGGGATTACCGGAGCCGTTGTTCGCGTCGGTCTTCGGCCAGTAGCTTGTCAGCGAGTTGTAGCTGACCGTCTTCGTCATGGTGGTCCGCATCAGCGTACTGAGCCGGCTGAACATCGCGCTGCTCATCGGAGCGGACGACGAGCCCGAAAGCGCGCTCACGGCGTCATAGGTGTAATTGCCGGTATAGTACGCCTGCGCCTGGCTTGAAAGCGCGGTGCAGACCTCGTGGCGCGTGCCGGTATTGCTGACCAGCGTGCCGGTCTTTGCCTCCGCCGCGGGCAGCAGCGAAAGCGAGAGCACCAAAACAAGAAGAAAGGAAAGGAACCGTTTTGTAAGCCGCATGAAAATCCCCCTTTGTGCAGCGAATGCACATATCAATCCAGTATATAACCAGTATACACGAAACCGGCGGAATGCACAAGCGGAAATCCGGGAAAATGCAGCAGGAAAACGGATTGACGCCGTGCGCCGTGAAGAACGGGAGATCCCGGAAAAAGCCCTGTCCGGCGGTTGCAAAGCGGCGGTCCGTTGTGTATAATGAAAACGCCGTCTCAACCGCAGGGCGGGAGGAACGCCGAACGGCGCAACCGACGCGCGACAGTCGGAAGCGGCGATTCAACCGACGGTTTCTTGCGCTGCGGGGAATGACTCGATATACTGTTCCCGTCAATCATGAAAACGACGGTTTCGGGAGAGGTCCAATGAAAAACGTATTTCTGAATCGCAATTACAGACTGGTCTTTTTCGGCGCGCTCGTTTCAAACGTCGGCGCGCTGCTCTACAGCTTTGCGGTCAGCTTCTATATTCTGGAGATCACGGGGAACAACGCCTTTCTGCAGGGACTGTATCTGGCGCTGTGCGGCGCGGTCAGTCTGATCTTCATGCCGATCGGCGGCGTGATGGGCGACCGGTTCCATAAAGGGAAGATCATGTTCGTCTGCGATTATCTGAAGGGCGGCGTGATCCTGCTTGCAACGCTTGCGATGATCCTGCTGAAGACAACGACGGCACATCTTGTGATTCTGTTCGCCGCAGGCATTTTGGGCAACGCGATCGGCGGCATCTTTACCCCGGCAAGCGGCGCGCTTCTGCCGCATATCGTGGAGGAGCGGCAGCTCCAGCAGGCAAATTCCTACTTTTCGGTCATGCACTCTCTGCAGTCCATCGTCGGCGTGGTGCTGGCGGGCGTGCTGTACGCGACGGTGCCGATCCATCTGCTGTTTCTGATCGTCGGTGTGTGCTACCTCCTGTCCGGCGTATCCGAAATGTTCATCCGCTATGCGCATGAGCGCCCGGAGGGAAAGCTGACGATCCGAAGCGCGCTTTCGGACTTTGCCGAAGGACTGCGCTATCTCAAAATGCAGAAAGCGCTGCTTGTGCTGATGATCGCGATCCTGTTCATCAATTTCTTCTTCGCGCCGGTCACCTCCAACTTCATTCCGTTTTTCATCAAGACGGATCTTGCCGGTGCGGAGCATTATCTGTTCGACTCGTTCCTGACGCCGGAGCTGTGGTCCTCGGTGCTGTCGGTGCTGATCGGTGCAAGCTCCATGATCGGCGCGCTCATCCTGAGCGCGAGACCGCAGAAGGAAAAGGTCGGACGCAGGGTGTCGGTGCTGCTGGCGGTCGAGGCGGTCATTCTGCTCGGGCTGACCGTCGGGTACTGGATCCTTGTCCACCGCGGCGTTTCGCTGAACGCGTTCCTTTTAGTTATGTCGTTCGGCTGCCTTCTGACCGGGCTTGCCGTTGTGAACATCAACGTCCCGACCACCACGGCGCTGATGCGTCTCGTGGACAAGAGCATGCTCAGCAAGGTCAACAGCGTCATCAGCATTTCCTCGCAGGGGCTGATCCCGATCGCATCCGTGCTGGCGGGCGCGATCCTGCAGGGGCTCGGCAGCACGGCGCTGCTGCTGTTCTGCACGATCGGATTCATCATCACCGCCGTGATGCTGCTCGTGAACCCGAGAACGAAGGAAATCTGACGGAAAAACTCCCAAAAACCCTGCAAAATCCGAAAAAAAAGGCTTGCAATCGGGAAATGACCTGTGTATAATAGGCAAGGTATCACGCACTCCCGCGGATCCGGCGTCTCGTGCCCTCTGGGTTAACGCCTGTGTTTGAAACGGGAGGAGGACAAACAAAAAACGAGGAGGTTTATTTATCATGTCCGTGATCTCAATGAAACAACTTTTGGAAGCAGGCGTCCATTTCGGACACCAGACCCGTCGCTGGAACCCGAAGATGAAGCAGTACATCTTCACCGAGCGCAACGGTATCTACAT
>JAZNHI010000006.1:0-7831 GCA_045576895.1 Clostridia bacterium
GGAGGAAGAAATACATTATAAGATCACCGACGGGGAAGGAAACGTTATCGGCGGGTGTACACTGGAGACGGACGAATGGGAAACCGCATCGCTTTCCCGCCTGTGGGTGGACGAGCCGTACCGCAGACAGGGAATCGCCTCTGCGTTGATTCAGGAGACAGAGCGGGAAGCAAGGGCGCGCGGCTGCTATCTGATGATGCTCGGCACCTTTGACTGGCAGGCAAAGCCGCTCTGAAAAACGTCGGCAACGGAATATCACGAAATCAAACTAAAAGGGGAAAACCAGTATGGATCGGAAAACGGAATACAGACTTTTGAATCTGACAGAAGAAGACGCCGCACATATCGGCGAAGGGATCGTCGCGATTGTGCCGCACGAAACAGACGCGGATGCAGAAGAATTCGTCCTCAAGGTCGAGGACGAAAACGGCAAGATCATCGGCGGATGCGTCATCGAGGCATACGAATACCGCTGGCGCAGGATGTATCTGAACACCCTTTGGGTGGATGAACGCTATCGCCATCACGGGATTGGCTCCATGATCATCCGCGAGATCGAGCGGATCGCAAGGGAAAAGGGCTGCCGGGTCGTGACGCTCGGCACCGCAAGCTTCATGGCAAGGCCGTTCTATGAAAAACACGGCTACACGGTGTTTACGACGCTGAAAAAGGCGAACGGCTACATCAGCTATTCCATGGTCAAGTATCTTGACCGGGACACGCCGGACTACGTGCCGACCGACAACAGCGGCACGCGCTTCCGGCTCTCGCTCGGCAGCGACGGCGACGCGAAAGTGATCGTAAACGGCATTCATACGTACAGCGAAGCCTACGAGCCGGAATACGAGAGCGTCGATTTTTACAAGAAGCTTGTCGACAAAGACGGCAGGCTTATCGCGGGCGTGATCGCAGATGTCGACAAAGGCGCTTTGGGCTATGTCGAAGGGTTGTATGTGGAAGAATCGCTGCGGCGAACGGGACTCGGCACGGCTCTTTTGCAGAAAGCGGAAGCCTTCGCAATGGAAAACGGCGCGCCGATGATCCTGACAAGTGCGGGCGACTGGAACGTCGACTTTTTCAAAAAGAACGGCTATCAGCTCCGCGGCGAGCTCAGGGACGTCCCGAAAGGACACGACTGCTACGAGCTTTACAAGAACCTATAAAGCGGCAAAAGCGGGGGATCCGGTCACGGATCTCCTCTTTTCAGCCGCAGAAAAACGGTCGTAATCGAAAACTTGTAACAAAAAAGTGCAGATTTAGACGCATTTCCGTGCTACAATGCCGATATGAAAACGAACATGAAACAGATATTGATATTCCTGTGTGCGGCGGCGCTGCTGCTTGCCGCCTGCACGGGCAAACCGCAGCAAGCGGCGGATCCGATCCAAACGGAGATCACGGAAGAGACCGTTCTTCCGGCGCAGACCGCCGGAACGGAACCCGCCGATACGGCCGCGCCGACTGCCGAAGCGCGCGGTCCGGTCGACCTTGACGAATTCGTCGGCGTCTACGCAAACGAGAATACCGATTTCGTCGTGATCGAGGAGATCGAGGACTCGTACATCATGTCGGTCGTGCTGTACCGTCTGATCGGACTGGACGGCGGCACGGTCTCCGCGTCCGAGGACGGCGTCGTCTTCTGTTCCGTCGATCCCGAAGGCAATCCGATGACGGTCACGTTCTGTCGGGACGGGGACCGGTACGCGCTGCGCGTGGACAAAAGCACCTGGGAATATCTCACGCCGGGAACGGTCGTCACGGGGTTTGAACGGGTCGAGAGCCTGCCTTCTCCCACGGGCGAATACGGCGAGCAGATCGACGCAGAGGAGCTTCCCGAGGCGCCGAAAGGTCACTATACGTTCAACCCCAAGGTATGCTCCGTCTTTATGGAGGAGGTTTTCGGTCACGATATGTGCGAAGCGTGGTTCAACCTCGTCGATGCGGTGCTGGCGGGCGAGGACACCTTTGCCTGCAAGGATCAGTACACCTACGACTGGATGATGGGACAATTCCCGGAGCACTGTCTGCCGATTCTGAAGGAGCTCATCGACTACGCCTGGGATCGGGAGCACTCCGTTAAGGACGGCGTGGCAAGCTTCACGTATCTTGTGCCGCCCGAGGAAGCCAAGGCGCGGATCGAGGAATTCGGAACGCAGATCGAGGACATGCTGAACGTGGTCTTTGAGGACGATTACTCGGATTTCGAGAAGTGTCTTTCGCTGTACATTTACTTTTCCGATCATTATACCTACGACTGGGATACGTATGCGAAGATGAGTGACGAGTACGTGGACTATACCTCGTGCTACCGCTTCTTCCAGACCGGGATCGGCATCTGCCACGAGGTCTCGAGCGCGTATTCCTATCTGCTGCTGCAGGCGGACGTGCAGGCGACCACCATGAGCGGAAACCGCACCTACGATCAGATGGGGCATCAGTGGAGCTACGTGCGCATCAACGGAAAGGAATACCACATCGATCCGACCTACGTGCTCGGCACCGGAGGCGCGCTGCGCTATTTTATGATGACCGACGCAAAGCGCCAGGAGGAGGATTTCTACGATCCGGCAACGTTCTATGCCGTGTCCCATTACTCACGGGAGAACCCGCATCCCGCCTATGTCGCGGACGACGAGACGTTCTCGCCGCTGTGGGATCTGTTCTTTGAATCGCTGGACCGCAAGACCCATACCGTCGTCTGCCCGATCGAGGTCGGCGATTACGGCGAGTGGTCATATTTCAGGTTCGACTATACCGGGTATTGAGTAAAAACGTGAGGAAATACGGTATGCTTGAGAAGATGGACGCGTTTTTTGAAGCCCGGCTGAACGGGTACGAGGAGCACCAGCTGACGTGCATTGCATCGGCGCGGGAGTTCTATCCGTTTACCGCAAGCTGTCTCCCAAAGGCGCCGGATTCCGAAATTCTGGATCTGGGATGCGGTACCGGACTGGAGCTCGGATTCTATTTTGAAACGGTTCCCACGGCAAGGGTCACCGGGATCGACCTTGCGCAGGGGATGCTGGACGCGCTTTTGAAGAAGTTTCCGGACCGGTCGCTGACGCTGATCGCAGGCTCCTATTTCGACGTGCCGTTTCCGGAAAGCGCCTTCGACGCGGCGGTGTCCGTCGAGTCGCTGCATCACTTCACAAAAGAAGAGAAGATCCCCCTGTATAAAAAGGTGCAAAGAGCGTTGAAGCCGGGCGGATTTCTGATCCTGACGGATTATTTCGCCGGTTCGGACGAGGAAGAACGGTCCCGTCGCGCAGAGCTGCTCCGATTGAAACGGGAGCAGGGCATCGAGGACGACGTGTTCTGTCACTTTGATACCCCGCTGACCGTCGCGCACGAAACGGAAGCCCTGCTTGCCGCGGGATTTTCCTCCGTTACGGTTCTCAAGAGCTGGGGCGCGACGTATACGCTGAAGGCGATCGTATAACCGCCGGGATCCCGCGCCGGCTTACCGAAGACCTTTCAGGTATTCCTTGTGCGCGTCCGTGACGCGGAAGCTCTCGATTGCCTTCTGGATCGCCTTTCGATGCGTCCATTCGTCCAGCCGACGGGCTTCCAGGTACGGAACGGTTTCGTTGTACCGCTTTGCAAGCGCCGTCGCAAAGTACCACGCGACCATCATCCTGAGATAGTAATCCTCGCCCTGCTTTGCGGCGACGAGCGCAAGGTATTCCTCTTTGAAATCCGCATCCAGGAACTCGTTCATCAGCATGCGGATCCCGAACCGCGCGGTATAGACGTGCTCCGACGCGATCCACTTGCGAATGTACGGCAGCAGCTTTTCATGATTCTTTTTGAACGCCTTCGGCGTCGCCTGATCCGAAACCGGCCAGCAGTCGACATAGGGGAGAAACGCCTCCACGCGGCGCACGCATTCGTCGAAATCCCTGATCATCGAAAGCACAAAGAAATGGATCAGGTTTTCTTCATAATATCGGTGCGGCAGATCATTGAGAAACGTATCCCGGTCCGCACTCGTAAAAACGTCTTTTGCGATCCTTCGCATCTCCGGCGTCCGCACGCCGACAACCGTTTCCGGCGGGACGTTCGGAACAAGCCTGATCAGCAATTCCCGGTATGCTTCGTCTTTGACCTCGTTCAGTCTGTCATACAATGTCATTCGGCACCTCCGTAAATCTGCTCTTTATAACCCGTTACAGCCCGAAGACGAGATCGTCGCCATCGCGCTCCGGCAGCTGCCGAAAGCCGAGCGACGCATACAGCCACTGCGCGTTTTCGTTGCCCTGTTCCGTTGCGAGCTTCAGCGGCATGTCCGGATCCGCCGCCTTCAGAATGCGGATCGCAAGCTGCGCCGCGGCTCTTCCGTATCCGTTTCCCTGCCGGTCCCTGTCGATAAAGAAACTCCATGAATACGCGTCGCCTTCTCCCAGCCATTTGCACAGATTGATAAAACCGACCGGCGTTTCCTGCGCGTCGCAGATGATGCAGGGAACGTTGTCCTCCGGAAACAGATACGCC
Organism: Clostridia bacterium; assembly: GCA_045576895.1. GTDB lineage: Bacteria > Bacillota > Clostridia > Christensenellales > CAG-138 > UBA3792. The sequence continues at coordinate 4,492 of JAZNHI010000006.1, forward strand.
CTGCCGATCGAAAACCAAGCCGGATTGACAAGCGCTTTCTGTTCTTCGGAAAGCCGGCAGTCAAAGCCTGCATAGATGAGATCGTCCTGCGTTTTCATCGGTCTGATGCGCACGTGACCGTCGGACCACAGCGCGCAATCGACGCGTTCCAAAGCGGATCGTAACGACATTTCGTTTTCCTCCTCAGTATTTCAGCCGGTACGTTCTGCCGCGCGTTCTGCCCTGCGCAACGACGATCCCGTCGCCGGTCAGCTTGCGCATGACGGCGCGGACGCGCCACGGTTCGAGTCCCGTGGCATTCGCGATCTCCGCCGCTTTGGCGATCGGGTGTTCGGTCAGATACGCAACGGTCTTCCGGATCTGTCCGCGTCCCTCCGGACGCCCCTGTTCCGCATCGGCGCGCATCTTCTCCGCAATCGCGGCGTCGTCGCGCACCATGGCGTCCATATCCTGCGCTGTGCATCTGTAATCGCCCTCTCCGTTTCTGCGGTAGCAATTTTTCGGATCCCCGTATACCCAGACCGGCCGCAGGCCCGGCTTTGCGCGCGGCACGCTGATCACGACGATGCGTTCGCCGCCGACCGGCTCAACGACGACGTCCTGTTCGGACAGGATATTCACGCAGGCGTTGCCGGGGTCGTTGACCGCGTTCCGAAATGCCTCGGCAAGTCCTTCCGGATCCGGCAGCCGGATCGCATGCAGGGATTTGTCCGCACGCTCCTCCACGCCGAGCAGGATCAGCCCGCCGAGCGTGTTTGCAAACGCGGAATACGTTTCCCAGATGCTCTGCGGCAATCCGCCGACGGCCTTCTTCGCCTCGATGCGGTTATTCTCCCGGTATCGTTCGAGATGGTCGAGATCGATCATACTGCACCTCCGGACATGGTTAATATCTGATCTGCGCCGACATTTCAGCGCAGCACGTAGAACAGGATCGCCGCCGCCTGCAGAATGCTGCCGAGCAGCACGAACAGATGAAAGATCGAATGGAACCAATGCTTTTTGCTGCCGATCCCGTACAGGATCGCCCCGACCGTGTAGGCGACGCCGCCCGCAAGCAGCCAGTAAAACCCGGTCTTCGTGATCGCTTCGACCGTCTGCGGTACGGCAATGATGATCAGCCAGCCCATGCAGATATAGCAGATCATCGACAGTGCGCGGTATTTTCGGAGATCGATCGCGGTGAGCGTCACGGTGAGCGCCAGCAGCCCCCATTCGAGCCCGAAGCAGACCCACGCGAGGACCGGGTACAGCGGACGGATGCTCACAAGCAGGATCGGCGTATACGTTCCCGCGATCAGCGCGTAGATCGTACAATGGTCCAGCACCTGCATGACCTTCTTGCCGCGTCCGGGACGAAGCCCGTGATAGACGCTGCTCATCGTATAGAGCCAGATCATCGCCGCACCGTAGACGGAAACGCTCACGATGCCCCACGCGTTGTGTCTTTTCGCGGAGAACAGGATGCCGAACACGAGCACCGCGATCCCGATCGCGCCGCCGACGATGTGGCTGACCATGTTCATGATCTCCTCGCCGCGCGTATAGTCCGGAAGCTTCCGTTCGTCGATCGGCGTTCGTTTCATTCGCTTTCACCTGCCTTCAACCATACAGTATAGCATAGTTTCCCAAAAAAGAAAACCGGATCCGATCTCCGGCGCCGTCCGACAAAATAATACCGTAAGTATAGAAAATAAAATCTATTTAGTATGATAAGTGTGTGTACACAACTCTTTTTCTATGATACAATTTCCGTATCAGGCAGGAAAGGACGAACGTATGGAAATGCAGCTTGCCGCAAATATCCGCGGATTTCGCAAGGCACGGAAGCTCACGCAGGAGCAGCTTGCCGAGGTTCTGGGCGTCACGCCCGGCGCCGTCTACAAGTGGGAGGCGGGACTTTCGATCCCGGACATCGGTCTCATCGTGGAGATGGCGGACTTTTTCGATACCTCCGTGGACGCGCTTCTGGGCTACGAAATGAAGGACAATCACGTCGACGCGATCGTAAAGCGCATGCGGGAATGCCGCCGCAAAAAGGACCGGGAAGGGCTTGCGGAGGCGGAGAAAGCGCTGAAACGGTATCCGCACTCGTTTCAGATCGTAAAGGAAAGCGCCGCGATCTTTCGCGCGTTCGGCATTGAGTGTAAGGATAAAGCAATGCTTCACCGCGCGCTGGAGCTGCTCGAACGATCCCGTCTGCTGCTCGACCAGAACACGGATCCGGAGATCAATGACCAGACGATCTGCGCAAAGATCGCGGAAACGTATCTGGGACTGGATGAAGTGGATAAGGGCGTCGAACTGATGAAGCAGAGCAACGCGGGCGGACTTTTCAGCAGCAAGATCGGGAATACGCTTGCCCAGATCGACCGCGCGGAGGAGGCGGCGCCGTATCTTTCGGAGGCAATGGCAAAACTCACCGCGGATCTGTGCAACATCGTCAGCGGGTATATGAACGTTTTCGGACAGCAAAGGGATTATGCTTCCGCCGAAGCGATCCTGGACTGGGGCGTCGACGTTCTTTCGGGACTTCGCATGGACGGCAAGCCGAATTTTTTCGATAAGGTGAGCAGCGCTTTTCTTGCGGCGAAGGCGCAGGTGCAGTTTGAATCGGGAGACGCGGACGCCGCGTGCGAATCCCTGATAAAAGCAAAAAAATATGCCGAATTCTTCGACGCGTCCCCGAGCTATGACGAAAGCGATATCCGCTTTATCGACCGCATCGAGGGCGCAAGCGTCCACGACGACATCGGCGCGACGGCGATGGAAAGCGTCGAGGATGTGATCCAAAACTTTGAGGATGAAGCGTTTTCCGCCATGTGGAAAGCGATCAGGGAATCATAAACGGACAGGAGGAACAACATGATCCAATTTCGAGACGGCTTTTATGCCGATGTGCGTATCGAGGACCGCAGCCGAACCGTCATCAGTTACAAGGCGGGCGCGCTCGAGGAAATGAAAAACCGCGTGGAAAAGCAGGCGTTTATCCGCGTGTACGACGGTAAGCTCTGGTACTACGCATCCGTGACGGACGTCGAGCATCTTGAAAAGACGCTGAACGGGCTCTATGCCGCGGCGACGGCGAACCCGAACATCGCGGACGATCCGATCGTCAGACGCTTTGAACGGAACCGGGATAAGATCGCAAACTTTGAGAGCTGCTCGGTCCGCGACATTTCGCTCAGGGAAAAGCAGGCGTTGCTTTTAAGCTATCTGCCGATCCTTTCGGAGGACTCCTGCGTCACGCTGCCGGAGGGCCCCTACCTTGACCGGAACAGCAAATTCCGCTTCCTGTCAAGCCTCGGCGCGGACATCGAATACGATTATCAGACCTGCG
>JAZNHI010000007.1:0-3436 GCA_045576895.1 Clostridia bacterium
CTGATCTTCGCCGACATGGAGACCGTCGAAAAGCGGATCGACCGGCAGCAGAAGATGGCAAAGAGCGGTGACAGGAAGCTTCTCGTCGAGATCGACCTCTTAAAGCGCATCTACGACCATCTCGAAAGCGGCAAGCCCGTCCGCACGTTCGAAGCGGACAAGGACGAGCAGGAGGCGATCAGGGGTCTGTTCCTTTTGACCTCAAAGCCGGTCATCTACGTCGCGAACGTCAGCGAGGACGACCTTTCCGGCGAGCCGAACGACTACGTCAAGACGCTCTACGAGATCGCAAAGAGCGAGGGCGCCGAGGCGATGACCGTCTGCGCGAAGCTTGAGGAGGAGGTCGCGGAGCTCGATCCGGATGAAAAGCAGGCGTTTCTCGAAGAGATGGGCGTGCACGAATCCGGTCTCGATCAGCTTGTCAAGGCGTGCTATCGGCTCCTGGGTCTTATCAGCTTTCTGACTGCAGGACCCAAGGAGGTCCGCGCGTGGACGATCCAGAAGGGCACGAAAGCGCCGCAGGCGGCGGGCAAGATCCACAGCGATTTTGAGCGCGGCTTCATTCGCGCCGCCGTCGTGCCGTATGAAACGCTCGTCGAGCACGGTTCGATCGCAGCCTGCAAGGAAAAGGGTCTCGTCCGTTCCGAGGGCAAGGAGTACGTCATGCAGGACGGCGACGTCGTCGAATTCTTCTTCAACGTGTAAAACAGCATCATAAAACCGCCCGAACGTTCGGGCGGGTTTCGTTTTGATTACGCTTATTTCGGTTCCGCTGAAACTTCTGCGGCTGCATTCTATCCGACTTTGCAGCCGCCCCACTCCACCACTGTGAAGCCGATGCGTTCCGGCGTAACAATCGTCTGCGGCTCAATCTCAATCGGCGTATCGACTGCCTTCCATGCCATAAAGACACGAATCAGCGTATCGGGTTCGGGCGACAGGATCAGTTTTGCATTGTCCGTATATGCTTCTGCTTGGAAGGAAATCAGATTATAAGCATTTCCTTGCATCTGCGGCAGCCAGTAGATCACAAACTCATTCGCTTCACGTTCGTTCAGGCCCAAGCGAGGCAAAACGCTCGCAAGGAAATCCGCTGTGCGGCTGCCTTCGACACAGAAGCCCTTTGTGAAATCCAACGATGCGTTGATTTCGCCCTCCCAATACAGCGCATAATACGCTCTTCCGTCCTGCGAAATCAGTGTGCCATCCGGCTTTGCAAGATAATTCTGCCAACCGTCTGCTCCGTGTTCCGGGTATGTACAAGTAAATTGTCCGTTCAATTCCAGCTTCGCGCTGACGATCGTATCCTCCTCGGGATAAAAATACAGAATAGGCTTTTCAGGCGCGGGAGCTCCGCAAGTATAGCAAGCAACCGACGACAAACAGAGAACAGCAATAAACAAGGACAGAATTCGTTTGATCATTCAGATCCCACCTCTTTCTTTTCATTGACAGATTCATCTTACCATAATCCGATATACAGCGCAACGGTATTCGTCTTTGCATCATACGAAGAAACCGCCCGAACGCCCGGGCGTTTTTCTTGTTTTGGTTCAAGCTTGTTTTTGCAGGGTTCCGATAAAGTGTCTTAAGATCGCCTTTCGTGTGACGATGCCGATGAACATGCCGCGGTCGTCGACCACCGGAACGAAATTCTGCTCCATCGCGCGCTGCAATAGGTCCTCGATGGAAGCGAACGCGCTGACCGGCGGGTTGAAATCCTTCCGGATGATGTTCATGAGCCTGACATGCTCCCAATCCTTTTGCGTGTCCTCCTTGAGCACCGCCCGCAGAAGATCGCCCTCGGACGCCGTTCCGCAATAATGTCCCTCGCTGTCGATCACCGGGATCGCGCTGCGTCCCGATGCTTTGAGTTTTTCCACCGCCTGCCGGAGCGTATAGTCGCTGTGCATCACGCATACGTCGCACTTCGGCGTCAGAAAGAACAACAGGTTCATACGAATCTCCTTTCCTTTCTCCGGTATAATTATACACGATCCCCCGCCTTCGGTCAATGCGCCGACGCGAAATGTCACGGATTCGTCACAAATGAAATATGTTTTCCTAAATATTTTTCTGACAACGTATCGATCTGAGACGAATTTCGGGAAAAGAGTCCTGTCCGATGGGTCCCGACGATTGACCGGATCGAAAAGCAGCGACGCAGGAACGCCGCGATACTTGGCTGTGCATCCGGAGAACGCTCCGCCAAACCGGCGATCCGCGAAAGCGACAACCCTTCCGGCACGCCTTCGTCGTGCCACCCTCCCTTGCACAGGGAGGGCAAGAAATCTCCTCTCTTGACAAACCTGTTTATCCATGATAAACTACAGTTGTTTATTGAGAGTAAACAAGGAGGGTTCCACATGATCGAATTGGGCGAAGTGCAGGCAAAGTTTGCGGACATCGTATGGGCGCACGCGCCCATCCCTTCCGGGGCGCTGGCGAAGATCTGCGAGCGCGAGCTGAATTGGAAGCGACCCACAACGTATACGGTGCTGCGGAAGCTCTGCGAAAAGGGTTTGTTTACGAACACCGACGGGCTTGTACAAGTAAAAATCACGCGTGAGCAGTTTTATTCCAACATGAGCGAGCAGTTTGTGGAGGAGAGCTTTTCGGGCTCGCTGCCCGCGTTCATTGCCGCATTTACGGCAAAAAAGCCCTTAACCAACGCCGAGGCGGACGAGATCATGCGCATGATCGCATCATATCGAAAGGAGCGTGAATCATGAGCAAGCTGTTTTTGCATCTCCTGAACATCAGCATCACCGCGGGCTGGATCGTGCTCGTCGTCGTGCTGCTGCGTTTTGTGCTGAAAAAGGCGCCGAAATGGATGCGCGTTGTGCTGTGGGGACTGGTGGCGCTGCGGCTGCTGCTGCCGGTGTCGATCGAGAGCGTGACAAGTCTCGTGCCAAGCGCCGAGACGGTGAAGATCGAATCGGTGACTGCGCCCGTTCTTACTTCTGTCAATGAATACAACGGCGTCTCGTATTTCTATGAGAACGTACGGGGCGAGCAGATCGTGCTGCAGTCCGGATTCCCGACGCTGAACAGCGCGATCAACCCGACGCCCGAGAAAGCAGCGGAGCATTTCGACACCGTTGCCGTACTGAAAACCGTTGCGGGCTGGGTGTGGCTAATCGGCGTTGTCGGCATGCTGCTGTACGCGCTGATCAGCTTTCTGCGGCTCCGTCACCGCGTCCGCGCGTCCGTTCTGCTTGAAAAGGGCGCGTATGTGTGCGACGAGATTTCCGATCCGTTCATTTTGGGCTTAATCGTTCCGAAGATCTACCTCCCCTCCGGCATGGACGAGCAAACCCGCGCCTATGTGCTTGCACACGAAAAGGCGCATCTTTCCCGCTTCGATCACATCTGGAAGCCGCTCGGCTTTTTGCTGCTTTCGGTCTACTGGTTCAACCCGCTTCTGTGGCTTGCC
>JAZNHI010000008.1:0-6844 GCA_045576895.1 Clostridia bacterium
TATCGCAGCGCGGGCGCGTCGGGCGTCTGTTCCGCCCAATGGAAGAGCAATTCGGAAAAACCGGAAAACCGCATAGGATCACCTCCGTACCGATTATTGTATCACAGAATGCACATAAAGAAAAGGATTTTTCACGGGAAAAACGACAGAAACCGAAGCGGCGGGGCGCATCCGAAATAATCGTACAAAAACAGAAAATAGTACGTGCAATTTGCGGGAATATGCTATATAATAATACTGTTGTGGAATATCACAAATCTTACGGAGGACAGAGAAATGGACAAGAATGTACGTATCTGCATCGTCGGCGGCGGCCCCGCGGGTCTTTCCGCCGGTATGTACCTGGAAAAGAAGGGGTATGAAAACTATACGATCCTCGAACGGCTCGACCGCGTCGGCGGCAAGTGCTGGTCTCCGACCTACAACGGACGCCGTTACGAGATGGGCGCGATCATGGGCGTGCCGAGCTATTATGCGGTGCATGACGTGGAGGAATTCTGCGGCATCACGCATGACGGTCCGAAACTCAACCGCAACTACAAGAACAAAGAGGGCAAGGTCATCGAGCCGTTCGAGCCGAAGAAGAACATTCTCAAGATCCCGCGTCTTCTCAAGATGAAGAAACAGGTCAAAAAGCTCGGCGAGATCCTCGAAACCAAGTACAAAGGATATGACGTCAACGGTCACCGCGGCGTTTCCGAAGGCCGCTACGACGGCTTCTCCCAGGCGAATGCAAAGCGCGAGCCGGTGAAAGGCGAGAACCCGAACCTCAAGGATCTCTGCCTCCCGTTCAACGAGTTCTGCAAGCTGAACGGCGTCGAGCTCACCCAGGACATCTGGATCGGGCCGTACACCTCCTTCGGTTATGGCTATTTCGATGAGATCCCGGCGGCGTATGTTCTGAAGTATCTGGACTTCCAGACCACGATGAATTTCGTCAAAGTCAATCTCTGGACATGGAAGAACGGCACACAGTACATCTGGGAACAGCTCAACGATCATCTCAAACATCCGGCACGGCTGAACAGCAAGATCGAAAAGGTCGAGCGCAAGGACGGCAAGGTATTTGTCACCGTCAACGGCAAGGTTGAGGAGTATGACAAGATCATCGTCACCGCGCCGCTGTACATTCCGAACAAGCGTGCAGACGGTCAGGTCGGTATGGTCGAATACTTCGACGCACGCGAGGACGAAAAAGAGCTGTTCAGTAAGATCGACTATGAGCGCTATGACGTGCTCGCAGTCGAGACGAAGCCCGAGGACCATCCGGAAATCTCCTACTACGTGTTCGAGAACATGCAGAAAGAGCGTCTCGGTCATCTGATGGTCTACTATCGCCGCTGGAAGGATACGAAGGATCAGGTCATCACCACCTATGCGCTGAGAAAGCACAAGGATACCAAAGAGATCCCGTACGACGAATGCAAGAAGATGGTTCTCGAAGATCTGAAGATCATGAAGAACCCGGCAAGCAACGTCGTCAACGAATGGAGCGTTTACTACTTCCCGCATGTCTTCTCCGAGGACTATGCTGCGGGCTGGTATGACAAGGTCGAGGCGATGCAGGACAAGTACGATACGTTCTATGCCGGCGAGATCATGAGCTTCGGCGATATGGACGAGACCGCGGAATACTCCCGCGAGCTTGTCGAACGGTTCTTCTGAGACACAGAATCCGGAGGGAGCGGCTTTCGCTCCCTCTGCTTTGCATAAGGAGAATGCTATGAAATTCTACAAAGATCATTATGACGTCATTGTCATCGGCGGAGCTTTGGCGGGGCTTTCGTCCGCGCTGATGCTTGCCGAAAAGGGCAAGGACGTGCTGGTGCTCGAGCGCCACAACCTGCCCGGCGGCATCGCGACGAGCTTCGTTCGCGGCGGCATTGAGATCGAAGCTGCGCTGCACGAGATGATGAGCATCGGTCCCGAGGGCAACCGCCTGAAGGTCGGCAAGTTCCTGGAGGACATGGGCGTGAAGATCGACTGGCTCAAGGTGCCCGAGGCGTATCACGCTTCGCTGCCGGGCCTCGAAGTGACGCTCCATCCGGGGCTCGAGACGTTCGCGAGGGAAGTGGACGCCGCCGTTCCCGGCACGTATGAAAAGGTGCTGAAGCTGCTGAACCTCTGTCATACGGTGTTCGATTCGGTCAACGAGCTTTCGATCCATCCGATGAGCAAGGTGCAGATGCTCTTAAAGCACGAAGCGTTCGTCAAGACCGCGGGCTACTCCACGCAGGAGGTCATCGACACGTTCGATCTGCCCAAGGCGGCGCAGGACCTTCTGGCACCGTACTGGATCTATGTCGGCACGGGCTTTAAGACGCTGCCGTTTACGATCTTCTCCGTGCTGATGGCGGACTACATCGGCTACGGCTCCTATATCCCGCACAAGTTCAGCCATGAGATGAGTCTTAAGATGGCGGAACGCGCCGAAGAGATGGGCGTGCAGATCGAATACCGTCAGCACGTCGAAAAGATCCTCGTTCGTGACGGTAAGGTCTATGGCGTGCGCACGGCGCGCGGCGATGAGATCCACGCGGATTACGTGATCAGTGCGGCGTATCCGAACAAGGTCTATACCTCGATGATTGAACCGCTCTCCGAGGTGCCGAAGAAGGCGATCAAGATGGTCAACGGCAGACGCCTGAGCCTGACCGCGTTCTCGGTCATCATGATCCTCGACAAGCCCGCCGAGGAGCTGGGCATCCGTGATTACAGCATCTTCCGCGGCGACACGATGGACACCGAAGAACTGTATAAGGACCTCGCGGGGCTCGGACCGTACCGCTATCTGACCTGCATCTGCCATAACTACGCGAATCCGGACGCGACGCCCGCGGGGACCTGCTCGTTCTCGATCACGACGCTGCCGCGCGTGGACGGCTGGAAGACGGTTTCCGCCGACGATTACGACCGCGTGAAGCACGAGGTCGCCAAGCAGATGATCGACGATATGAGTCAATATTTCGGCGTGAATCTTCTCGATCACGTGCTGGAGATCGTCATCGAAACGCCGATGACCGTCGCGCATTACACCGGCATGTGGAACGGCTGCATCTACGGTTACGCGCACACAATGGAGGATCACATCGTCGCAAGGCTGCAGACTGCCGAGGAGGAGAAGTTCATCGAAGGACTGGAATTCGCCGGCGCGCATCAGATCTCCGGCGACGGTATGGGACCGGCGGTCACGAACGGCAGAAAAGCCGCGAAGAACGTGCTGGACGACATGAAAAAGAAGGAGGCGGCAAAATGAAGGTCAAGGGATTCTTAAAGGACGTCGGCGGCGCGTCGCGCGTCACCAAAGCGCGTCTCAACGCATTCGAAACCGCTTCCGAAACGCCTCAGACCGTCGACCCGATCGGCAATGTCGCAAGGGAGTGGCATCCCGGCAAGCTCGATCTCGTCGTCAAAGAGATCCGCACCGCAAGCCCCACGGCAAAGACCGTGCGCTTTGAAAAGGTCGGCGGAGGCAAGCTGCCCCCGTTCTATGCGGGGCAGTTCGTTTCGCTCGAGTTCGGGATCGACGGCAAGATCATTTCCCGTCCGTATTCCATTTCCTCCGCGCCGTTTGAAGCGCGCAAGGATCCGGGCTATATCGAGATCACCGTTCGCAGGAGCAAGGGCGACGGCTTCATCGCCGATTTCGTCAACGACGGGCTGACCGTCGGGACCGTTATAAAGGGCAACATCGGACTCGGACAGTTCTATTATGAGCCGCTTCGCGACGCGCATCATATCATGGCGCTGGCGGGCGGCGTCGGCATCACGCCGTTCGCTTCGATGGCAAAGGAGATCGCAAACGGCACGATGGACGCGGAGCTGACGATCCTGTACGGCTCGGTGGCGTCGAACGACATCATCCTGAAGGATGAGCTTGCGGCGCTGGAAAGCGATCGCGTGCACGTCGTCAACGTGCTGTCCGGCGACGAACCCGGCTGGACCGGCGAGCGCGGCTTCCTTTCCGCGGAGCTGATCAAAAAGTACAGTAAGGGCGATACGTCCTATTTCATCTGCGGTCCGCAGGTCATGTACAAGTTCCTGCGCGAGGAGATCAAAAAGCTCGACGTGCCCGCACGGCGCGTGCGCTTCGAGGTCTTCGGACAGGCAAAGGACATCACGACGTTTGCGGGCTATCCGGTCGAAAAGAAGGACGAGACCTACACCGTTACCGTCATGCGCGGCATCCATAAGGACGAGATCCCCGCGAAGGCGACCGAATCGCTCGTCGTCGCGCTGGAGCGCGCGGGCATCCGGATCGACACGGCATGCCGCAGCGGCGAATGCGGCTTCTGCCGCACAAAGGTGCTTTCGGGCGAATACTACGTCTGCCCCGAAAACGACGGCAGACGCGCGGCGGACAAGGATTTCAACTACGTCCATGCATGCGCGGCGTATCCGCTTTCCGACATGACGATCAAAATCCCGATCGAGTAAGGAGGCAGCATGGTCAAAGAAGTCAATCCGAAGATCCACGTCAACGAGAAGGACTATCCCGTCGACGGACATCATTGCGACGATCCCGAAAAGGCAAAGCTTGTGAAAAAGCTTGCGGTGCTGATCACCGACAACATCCCGCGGAAGCTTCCCGGCGGCATGAAGGAAAACCACATGGATTTCTGGATCCTCGACCGGCTGCTTACCAAGGATGAAGTGAAGTTCATGCTGAGCTTCAAAAAGCGCCGTGTGGGGCTGACGACCAAGGAGATCGCCGCGCGCAACAACATGACCGAGGAAGAAGCGCAGAAGGTCATCGATCACCTCATCTGGATCGGCATCCTCGAACAGAACCGCGACAATGCGGATAGCCATATCCAGTACATGATCCCGAAGTGGGTCGTGGGCTCGGGCGAGTACATGGTCGAGCACAAGACGCTGCCGGACGAGCATCCGGAGGTCGCGACGATGTTCAACCTTGCGCCGCAGGAGCCTTTGGAGCTGGCGGCAAAGCTCGTTCCGCCGGGCGGCGCGGGCATCGGCATGCACGTCATCCCGGTCGAGAAGGCGATCGACGCGACGAGCACCAGCGTTTCGGTCGAGCACCTTTCGCATTGGCTGCAGAAATACGACAAGTTCTGCACCATGGTTTGCGCGTGCCGCAAGGCGCAGCGCATCCGCGGCGAGGGTGTGGGCGATATCGAGGGCTATATGTGCATCGGCGTCGGCGATATCGCGGAGTTCCTGGTGGAAACCGGCAAGGACGCGCATTACATCACGCGCGAAGAAGCGATGGAGATCATCGAAATCGCCGAACGTAAGGGCTATGTGCATCAGATCACGAACCTGGACGGTCCGAACCGCATCGTCGGCATCTGCAACTGCTCGCCGGGAAGCTGTTACGGACTTCGTACCTCGCAGCTTTTCAACACGCCGAACATGTCGCGTTCCGCATATCGCGCGCACGTCGACAAGAGCAAGTGCGTCGCCTGCGGCAAGTGCGTCGAGGTCTGTCCCGCAGGCGCGGCAAAGCTCGGACAGAAGCTGTGCAAGGCGGACGGCACGCGGGTGAAATATCCGATGCACGAGCTGCCGGACGACCATGTCTGGGGCGAGGACAAGTGGGACCGCGACTATCGCGATCACAACAAGATCAACTGCTACGACAGCGGCACGTCCCCGTGCAAAACGGCATGTCCCGCGCATATCGCGGTGCAGGGCTATATCAAGATGGCGGCGGAAGGCAGATATGCCGAAGCGGTCAAACTGATCCGGCAGGACAATCCGTTCCCGGCGGTGTGCGGCGCGGTCTGCAACCGCCGCTGCGAGGACCGCTGCACGCGCGGCACGATCGACAAGCCTGTCGCGATCGACGAGATCAAGAAATTCCTCGCGCAGTGGGAGCTGGAGCATCCCGAAAACTTCACGGTTCGCTGTGAAAACGGCGAGGGCAAAGAGTGGACGGACTTCCCGATCGCGGTCATCGGCGCGGGCCCCGCGGGTCTTTCCGCGGCGTACTGGCTGCGCAGCGAGGGCTATCCGGTCACCGTGTTTGAAAAGGAAAAGCGTCCGGGCGGCATGCTCCTGAACGGCATTCCGAGCTTCCGCCTCGAAAAGGACGTCCTTGAAAAGGAGATCGGGATCGTCGGAAAGATGGGCGCCGAGTTCCGCTGCGGCGTCGAGGTCGGCAAGGACGTTACGCTCGACGAGCTCCGGAAACAGGGCTATAAGGCGTTCTATATTGCAATCGGTCTGCAGGGCGGCAGAACGGCTGGCGTGCCCGGCGAAGAGGGCGAAGGCGTCGAATCCGGCGTCGCGTTCCTGAAGCGCGTGAATCAGAACGGCGGCGAAACGCTTTCGGGCGACGTCGTTGTCGTCGGCGGAGGCAACGTCGCGGCGGACGTCGCAAGGACCGCGCTGCGCTGTACAAAAGGCAAGGTCACGATGCTCTGTCTCGAACAGCGCGACGAAATGCCTGCGGCAAAGGATGAGGTCGAGGAGGTCCTTGAAGAGGGCATCGCGATCGAAAACGGCTGGGGCCCGAAGGAAGTTCTGCGCGACGAGACCGGCAAGGTCACTGCGGTCGTCTTCAAGCGCTGCACGCGCGTATACGACGGGGAGCACCGCTTCAGTCCGACCTACGATGAGAACGACACGATGACGGTTCCCTGCGAGAATGTGCTGATGGCGATCGGTCAGAGCGCAGAGTGGGGCAAGCTTTTGGACGGCAGCAAGGTCGAGGTCCGCAGAAACGGCACGGCGGTCGCCGATCCGACCACGTATCAGACCGCGGAGCCGGACGTCTTCGTCGGCGGCGATATCTTCCACGGCGCGAAGTTTGCGATCGACGCGATCGCGGACGGCAAGGAGGGGATGGTTTCGATCAACCGCTTCGTGCATCCGGGTC
>JAZNHI010000009.1:0-9651 GCA_045576895.1 Clostridia bacterium
TCCTTCGTCACCAAGGACAGAGGTTTACAATCCGAAGACCTTCTTCCCTCACGCGGCGTTGCTGGGTCAGGCTTTCGCCCATTGCCCAATATTCCCCACTGCTGCCTCCCGTAGGAGTCTGGACCGTGTCTCAGTTCCAGTGTGGCCGATCAGCCTCTCAGCTCGGCTACCCATCGTCGGCACGGTGGGCCCTTACCCCGCCGTCTACCTAATGGGACGCGAGCCCCTCTCTCTGCGGATTGCTCCTTTGACCACTCTGACATGCGTCAGTGTGGTCTTATGCGGTATTAGCAACCGTTTCCGGTTGTTATCCCCCTCAAAGAGGCAGGTTGCTCACGCGTTACTCACCCGTTCGCCACTAAGCAAAATTCCGAAGAACCTTACTCCGTTCGACTTGCATGTGTTAGGCACGCCGCCAGCGTTCGTCCTGAGCCAGGATCAAACTCTTGAGTTCAATCTCTAAACGCCTCTCAGCGTTTTGCTCACTTTTATTTCGCTTGGTCGTGTTTCTTTCGCGTCCGTTATTCTCGATCTTTCGATCATGAATTGACTTGGCTTGTTTGTTGATGCACTATATAGTTTTCAAGGTGCTTCGCTGTCTCCGTTTTGCGGGACAGCTTCGTTAGTATATCTCAACTCTCTTCGTTTGTCAACACCTTTTTTCACTTTTTTGAAACTTTTTTTCAACAAGTTTTTTCCGGTGCCGACTCCCTCCGGAGCTCGAACGCCGCTTATATTACTCCTTTCCTCCCCCGTTGTCAAGACCTTTTTCGACGGTTTTCACAATATATTTTAGCTGATATAAATAATCGGAAGCGCACCATCCGTACGCTTCCGTTCCAGTCTGTTCTGCCGTTGTTGTTTTCTGATAAAACGTCATTGCTCCAGAATATACTTCATTACGCTGTCGTAACCGTTCAGAAAGTCGTCGAGCGTCTGATACACGATTACGTCCGGCATCAGCGCTTCGCCCTCCTCGTACCCGGGCCAGAAATCATAGTACTTTGCAGAACACGCGACAGTAATACCGGAATTTGGAAGGGTGAACGTATTTCCAACAAAGAACCGGACCGGCTGACCGCCGGGCGTGCCGACAAGCTTCGCGTTTTCCACGCGTCGCCGAAGCACGGCGGGCAGGCCGATCGCCGCCGAGAAGCTGCCTCCGTCGATCAGGATGTACGTTTCCGCGCCAGCTTCCTTCAGAAGCGTCACAAGCGGCAGAAAACTGCCGTCCAGATCGGGATATCCGCCTGTATTGCCGCGGAAATCGATTATGACCTTTTTCAGCTTGCCGACATACTTCGCAGACGCGAACGCATCGGTGAAGGTATCTTCGAACGAGGTGGTCACGTTGCAGCTGTTGATCCGGAAATACAGCACTTCTCCTTCGGCGAGTAATGCTGCCCATATTTTAGTCGAATTATCGGAATCCTTTACGTAACGTCCGTCATCTCCCCATTCGTGATCGTCCTCGCTGAAATACCAGAAGTAATTGTTTCCCCAGCGTTTTGAGTCGTTCGCGCTCCACGGTACAACGCTGACCTTCTTCTCCTTGCCGTCCGCATCCAGCACAGTGATATGTACAGTCCTTTCTTCACCGATCACACCGATATAGCGCAGCAGTTCACACGACCCAAATGTTTCGCGTTCCAGCGCAAGATTGCGGAAAGCATACTCGTTTTCGTAAAACAAAAGCGGTCGCGTGCGTTCGGCGATCTCCTCCAACGGAACGTCGTTGATCGCAACAAGCTGCATTCCGAAAATGTTTCCGAGCACGTCTGCGCCGCTTTCGATCACATAGATCGTTCCTTCCTCCGTTTCCACAGGCGCAACGGTGAGCGGCAGGAGTTCTTCGGTTTTCCAAACAACGTATGAATGCGTATCATGCAGCATTGCAACGGTCTCCTGGATTGCGAAGCTGAGTTCGATATCCGTCTTGTCCGGAATGGACACGATCAGCTCGTTGATCTTTTCGATAAAGCGTATTTTTAGCTCTGCATCGTAGAAATTTTCGGTGCTCTGCTTCGCATAGCGCACGACGAGGTCCTCGAAGGATAAAACGGTACACACCCTGTCCGACAGCAGAGGATGTCCGTTGTATGGGTCGAGGAAGGTGTTCGCAAGATAGACGATATCCTCTTCCCACTTGCGGTCGCGTTCGTTTTCCCAAATGTATGAATAGGGCTTGCGTGCATCGGCATACGGCGCTTCCGGAATGGGCGTCGGCGTCGGTTCCTGTGTCGGTTCCGGGGAAGGCGTCGGCGTCGGTTCTTCGGTCGGCGCCTCAGCCGTCTGTACCGAAGCCGGCGCGGACGCTTCCGTTTCAACAGCAGAATCCGGAATACATCCATTCAGCAAGAGCACTATCATCAGTATTGCTATTGCTTTCCTCATTTTACACCCATACCTCCTATTTGAATTTGCCGAATATCATATAGTCTCCGCTATATAGACAATTTCAAATGCCAAAGTGTTACATCTTGAAAACAGATATAAAAGCAGATCGGAAGCACCTTTAAATGCTTTCGATCCGAATCGTTTCTTATTAAGAGATCATATCGCCCTGGTGTGCGATCAGCGTGGCGTCGTAGACGCCGTCGACGCGCAGGAACTTGTCGACAAAGCCGGTCTCGCTGGAGCGGACGCGAAGCTCGACGGCGAGCTCGATGCCCTGCCGCTGCACGGTCTTGGATTTTACGCGCGCATAGGGGATTTGTGCGACCATTGCTTTGATCTGCTTTGAAGCACGCTCTTCATAGTGCAGGATCAGCAGATACGGCAGGCTTGCCTTCTTCTTGGACGAAGCGAGCAGCAGCATGAACACGCCGATCAGGATCGCGCCGACGATCGCGGCAAGATAGAAGCCCGCGCCGAGCACGATGCCCTCTGCGATCGCCCAGAACATGAACACGGTGTCGATCGGATCCTTGATCGCGGTACGGAAACGCACAATGGACAGAGCGCCGACCATACCGAGGGACAGCTTGACGTTGTTCGACATGATCAGAATGACCATGGTGGAGACCATCGTCAGCATGACAAGGCTCATGTTGAAGGTCTTGGAGTAGATCACGCCGGAGAACGTCAGCCGATAGATCAGGTAGACGAACAGACCGATCGCGAACGACAGGATCACGGCGACCAGAAGCGGTACGACCTGGTTGGTAGAGAAGTTGAACACTTCACTGATGGTTGTAGAAAAATCCATACTATCCTCCAAATATATTACTTTCTTCCTTATAAATCAGCAGTCGTATTGTCTGCAAAAGAGGTACTTACTTGCCGCCGTTTTCAGCGACGCGGGCAGCTGTACAAGCGAGGCGATATGCGGATCGAGGTAGTTGTTGAACTTGACCTCAAGCACGCACTGACCCAAAAGCTCCGTTGCCGGATAGGTGATCGCCTTCGGATTGAACAGATCGGTGGAGAAATACCCGGTGCGGATCTCGCGGTCGATCGTGATGCGAACATCCTCAAGCGGGAAAACGAACGGCTGCCGATAGTAGTCGACCAGCACCTTCGGCTTCAGTCCCTCGGTGCGGAGCGCGGCGTACGCCTCCTTTGCGAAGGAATCCTGCAGATACAGCAGAAACGTGTATTCGCCGGCGATCAATGCGTTCGCCTGATTGCGGTTCAGGGACAGACTGTCCTTTTTGATGAACTGTCCGTTCTTGTGCTTGCGTTCGAGCTTGATCACGCGGTCGGAAAAGTTATAGATGCGGATGCGCCACTTGTCGCGGTACTGCACGCCCGCGACCTTCTCCTCCACCGCGGCGTCGTACGGATCGTCGAAATAGAGGCTGCGGATGTTATACCCGCCTCCGGTTTTTGCCGCATACGGATCGGGCGACATCGCCGCGCCGAGGCGGATCGCCAGAAGCTCGGCGTCCGCATCGGAGATCACATATTTCAGCTCGTGCCGGTACCCCCTGGCATTCGGCTTCAACTTCAGGTTCATGAAATCTTGCCTACCTTTCCGAACAGTCGGATCATCTCGTCGTCGCTGAGATGATAGTTCGTGTGCTTATTGATGAAGTTCTGGCAATAATACAGGTACCAGTCCTGATAGTTCCTTGCGTACTGCCGGATCTTATCGCAATGGCTGTTCCAGCCCTTTGTGGAGAGGTTGTGGTACGGTCTCCAGCGAACGAGGTCGTACGTTTCCATCTCCTTGCGGATGTTCTCCTGCAGCTCGTCCACCTTCTTCAGGATCTTCTCAGGCGTGTAAACTTCGTTATAGAAGTATGCGCAGTATTTCAGGAAGATCTTGACGAACTCGTTGTTCGACAGCATCGAGCGTCCGAGCACCGTCGAGAAGCCCTGTGCCGCGCCGTGTCCCGCCGGATCAAAGTATCGCCAGAAGTAGTCGCGCCGGTAGCCGGTGGATTTCTCCGCCGCCTGATTCGGATTGTCGCCGTTCATCGCCCAGCAGTAGTCGTACTGGATCCAGCGCCATTTATTGTCCTTTTCGGACGAACGCCACCACTTGATGTTGCCGGTATCGGTGTTGCCGATGATGATCTCGAATGCGCAGTACATCGCGAACTGATCCGCATCGACACGCGCGCAGACGTAATCGTAATCCGACTGATTGCTGAGGTTGCAGTTGCGATCCTCGCAATACTTGATCAGATCCTTATAGTCCTGCAGGCCGTTTCCGCAAACCACGCACTGGTCGTTGTTGCCGTTGCCCTTCAGAATGTCGATCGTGTCGACGTCCTCGACGCCGTAATGCTGCGCGATGTAGAACTTGCTGATCTTCTCACGCAGGTTGTATACGCCCCAGTACTGCCCGTTCAGATACACGATGCACTGCTTGAACGCCTGGTTCGCAAGATCGACGTCCGCATCGTCCAGAAGGCTCTGCACCAGCACGTCGCGAATGCGCGAAAGCGCCGCGTCCTGTCCCGATGCGCGGAGCACCAGGGATTTGTATTCCGTGAACGGTCGGTTCTCGAAGAACGAATATGTCATCCGCGAGTTGCCGACGCCCTTTCTTGCGATCAGCGCAATGCCCTTCTGCGCAAGCTTTCTGGAGAATGCGCCGAACACGCGGCCGTAAACATCCTCCTCATACAGAACGTTCTTTCCGCCGGGGTCCGTATAGGTGAAGGTCATCGGTTTCTCCCACATGCGGCCGCGCATGTTGAAGTTCGCGTACTTGCCCATCGTTTCGGTGATCGCAAGCTCGTCCGGTTCGCCCTTGCCGGTGTAGTCGTTGCCCTTGACGTACATGCCGTACTGTCTGTCCCAGAGGTTTTCGGGATCGGTGACCAGGAACACGACCGGCAGGTTGGTGTTGTGCGCTTCGACGGTGTCCTCGTTCCCCACGATCACGTAGGTGTAGGACTTGACGTCGCTCGGGTACCGGCTGTTGTCCGAAGCGAAGGTCCGCACGCGCAGCACGGTGTTTTCCTTGATCGGGATCGGTCCGGAAACGCGGGTATCCGTCTCCGTCGGTGTCGTCTTCTTGACCGGATCGTTTTCCTTGCCGCAGGAAAGCGTATATGTTGCGTAGCAGCCTTCGGGCACGGTGATGTTCACCGTCTGAACGCCCTGATAGATGCCGCTGTGCGTATCGACCGACGCCGCTTCACAGTAGACGCCGCGGCCGTTCGGATCGTTCTGCATGCCCTCGGTCGGGCGATCGAACAGCTTCCATGCGCCGGTCGCGTCGCGTCCGTAGGAAACGCAGGAGCGCGCGGGCGGCACGATCACACGGTCGATCATCATGCCGGATGCGTCGTAGAGACAGACCGTTTCGCCCTCCGCCGCAATGTCGAAATTCAGTTCATACTTTCTCTGATCTTCCGTTACGTCCTTTGCGTTCTGGCCTTCGCGGGGCAGACTCCCCGCAAGCTGCAAGACGAGATATCCTTTTGCGGCGATACTCGTTCCGTCAGGAAAAACCCATTTCCTCGGCTTTCGTTCGTTGTCGGTTATGGAGTACCCGGACAGATTCACCGGCGCGTCGGATTTGTTGTATAGCTCGATCCAGCTGCCGAGGTCTGCGTCGTACGGGCGCTCGCTCTTGGTGCTGTTCGACATGGCGTAGGTCACATAGTAGCCGTCGACAAGGACCTCGTTGACGGAGATGTCGTGCACGCCCATCGGACCGTTTTCCTTTTCCTCGAACAGCATGCGTCCGTTGACCGTATTGTCGTAGCCGGGCGTAGGCTTGTCCGACGTTTCAAACGCGGCGTACGGATCGAACGAGCCGTTCGTATAGATCTTTGCATAGGAGCAGTTCTTCGGCTGCGATCCGAATTCGATGAGATCGACGATCAGATCGTTTTTCGTAATGAACAGCAGCGTTTCGTTCCCCTGCGAGGACAGACCGAAATCGAAACAGTGATACCCCGGAACCGGGACTGCCGTATGGTACAGCACCAGATAGGAATACGCTTCGATCTTTGTTCCCTCCGGGAACGTAAACTTCCTGGGCTTCGTCACATCGTCGCTGAGGCTGAAGCCGGACAGATCAAACGCCGAGCTGCCGGAATTATAGAGCTCGATCCAGTCGCAGTACGTGCCGTCCGGCGCCTTATGCGCGTTGCCGTTCGACGCCATGAACTCGGTCACACGGACCGGACAGTCGGTCGTTTCCGCAATGCCGCTTTCCGTGTCCGTCTGGCGCGACGCCTGATAGGCGTTCCAGCCCTCCTCGGTGTTCGGGAAACCGGGCGTGGGCTTCATCAGCTTCCATGCGCCGTTCTCATAAACGAACGCGTTGCCGCCGCCGGACACGACCGTCTCGTTCTCGTCCCCGGTGCCGTATGCGTTCGCGCTGCCCTTCTGCCCCGCGTAGAAGCCGGACAGATCGACCGTCACGATCGCGCTGCCCGAGGGATCGACAAAGCGCAGGACGTCGTTCTTCGAGAGCGCAAAGTTTGTGATGATGACCTTGCTCTCTTTTCCGTTCGCGTCCTTGATGTTCAGATAGCCGTTGCCGTCGGTCGGATCGTTCTTCATGCACCACACGACGAGATAGCCGTGCGCTTTGATGACGGATTCCGCCGGGAACATCCAGATCGAAACCTCGTCGTCGGTCAATCCGTAACCGAACAGGTCGATGTCGTGATCGCCCTTGTTGTACAGCTCGATGTAGTCGCTGTAGGTGCCGAGCGGATCGCGTACGGTCTGTTTGTTGCTGACCAGGATCTCGCTGATGATCACGTCGGATTTGGTCTGCGCGCCGGACACCGTTTCGCTTGCGCATTTCTTCGAGCCGCAGCTGATCGCGGCCGAAATCGCAACGATGATCGCAAGCAGGATCACCAGCGCAACGGCAAGGATCGCTCTCTTTTGTTTTTGCCTGTTGTTCATATCAGTTCCTCATAATGCTTGTACATTCTGCAACGAATTTATCATAACACATTTTTTGTCATCCGCAAGGCAGAATGCGATTTGTTCACAAAAACCATACAGAAATGTTGCCTAAACACAGTCGTGCATGCGCTTAAGAAGGATCTCGCGCCGGTTTTCCTCCGGATGCACGGCGCAGCGCAGCAGCAGCCGGTGCTTGATGCGCCCGATCCGTTCCCCCGGCGGAAGTCCGAGCTCGCGCATGATGTCCTCCCCCGAAACGTTCAGCTCGCTTTCCGAAAACGGCGCGTGCTCCCGCAGCATCTGTTCATAGATCCCGCGCCAGCGTTCGGCGACGAACCCGATCCGGATCCCGCTGCCGCGGACGTCCGCCTCGCGGATCATGATCAGGTCCTCCGTCCTCTCCCTGCCGAACGACGCGAAGCGTTTGCGCAGCGTTGCGTCCCCCGCTTTCTCCGTGAGATCGAACATGTGGATGCGGATCACGCCGCACACGCGCTCGATCAGCGCGTTCGGGTACCGAAGCCGTTCGAGCATCGTCCGCGCGATCTCTATTCCGTAAACGTCGTGCGCGTACATCTTGCCGTCGCGCATCAGCGCTTCCGGCTTGCCGACGTCGTGCAGCAGTCCGATGAGCCTTGCGCCGAGCTCCTGTGGCG
Organism: Clostridia bacterium; assembly: GCA_045576895.1. Classification (GTDB taxonomy): domain Bacteria; phylum Bacillota; class Clostridia; order Christensenellales; family CAG-138; genus UBA3792. Next base: position 7,986 of record JAZNHI010000009.1, read on the forward strand.
TGTTCTCGCAGGTATGGAACAGATGCGTCAGCACGTCGTATCTGTGGTACGCCTTCTTCTGCTCCAGTCCGTCGCATGCCGTAAGCTCCGGCAAAAGATACGGCAGCGCGCCGACGTCCCGGAGCATCGTGAGCGCGTCAAACACGCGCGGTCCGAGAAGGATGCGGTCAAGCTCCTGCCGCTTGCGCTCCCACGCAACGTCCTTGAGCAGCGCGGCGTTCGCCTTTGCCGCGTCCCATGTGCCGGGATCGACCGAAAATCCCAGCGAAGCCGCAAACCGCACGAGCCGCAGAATCCGAAGCCCGTCGTCGCGCAGGATCACAGCGGGATCCTTTGTCGTCGTGCGCAGCACGCGGCGTTCGAGATCCGTTCGTCCGCCGGTCGGATCGACAAGCATTCCGTCCGAAACGGACTCGTACAGCGCGTTCACCGAAAAATCCCTTCGGAACGCGTCCGTTTCCGGCGAATCGGAGAACCGGACCGCGTCGGGTCTGTGCGTCCCGCCCGTGCCATAGGACTCGGTGCGGAACGTCGTATGCTCGTAATCGACGCCGTCGATCGAAAGCAGCACCGTGCCGAGCGTTTGCTGCACGATCCTTGCTTCGATCCCGTTCGCCTTCGCGCGTTCGATCAGCTCGTCCGGTCTTGCCTTGCTCGCAAGATCGACGTCGTGCACCGCTCTATTCAGCAGCGCGTCGCGCACGCAGCCGCCGACCGCATAGAGCGTCACGCCCTCGCGTTCGAGCGCGTTTGCAAACGCTTGAAGTGCAGCCGGCAGCTTCAGCATGGTTTATTCTTCTCCCTCGGGCTTCTCGGGAACCGTCTCCGGCGCGGCGGGCGTCTCGCCCTCCTCCTCGTCCGGAAGAATCTCCTGATGCGGCAGCAGCGCAACGCTCGCGATCTTCGTGTCGCCGTCGAGCGACATCAGCCGCACGCCCTGGGTATTTCTGCCGATGATCGAGATCTGGTTGACCGGCATGCGCATGATCACGCCGTCGTCGCGTACCAGAAGCAGGTCCTCGTCCTCGGTCGTCATTCTAAGGCAGGCAAGCCCGCCGGTCTTTTCGGTCGCCTTCATGGCAAGGATGCCCTTGCCGCCGCGTCCCTGTACGCCGAACTGGCTTTCCTCGGTCCGTTTGCCGAGGCCCTTTTCGGTGACGGTCAGCACAAGTCCGCCCTCCTTGACGAGGATCATGTCCATGACGACGTCGCCCTCGTCCAGCTTGATCGAGCGCACGCCCATGCCGCCTCTGCCGGTGGCGCGGACGTCGCTTTCACGGAAGCGGATGCACTTGCCGTTGCGCGAAGCGATGATGAATTCATGTTCGCCGTTGCTCATCTCCACGGAGATCAGCTCGTCGCCCTCGCGCACGGTCTGCAGCACGAGACCGCCCTTGCGAATATTCATGCATTCGGAGATCCGCGTCTTCTTGATGAGACCGTCGCGCGTGGCGGTGACGAGGTATCCCGTCTCCTCGACTTCGCGCGGGACGATGAACATCGCCGTGACCTTTTCACCGGTGCGAAGCTGCAGGAGGTTCACCACCGGAATGCCCTTCGAGGTGCGGCTCGCTTCGGGGATCGCGTAGCACTTGATGCGGAACACGCGGCCCATATTCGTGAAGAACATGATCGGCGCATGGGTGCTGGAAACCAGCACGCGTTC
>JAZNHI010000010.1:0-3116 GCA_045576895.1 Clostridia bacterium
CGCCGCCGCCTTTTTGATGAAGCGCTCGTTTTCGAGGATCGACTGCATGCGCTTTTCCTCGCCGTCGCGATCACTGACCTCATAGCAGAGCGAGGTGCGCACGCCGAATTCCTTTGCGGCTGCATGGATCTCGTCCAAAGACCCCGGAATGTCGAAAAAGCTTGCGTGGTGGTCGAACACGGTCGTGACGCCGTTTTTGATGCAGTCCGCATAGACCGCCTTTGCGGAGAGGAGATCGTTCTCCTTGGTGAGACAGCGGTCGATCTTCCACCACATGCCCTCCAAGATGTCGTTGAAGTTATGCGGGTTGTAGCCGCGGATACTTAACCCTCTTGCAAACGCGCTGTAGATGTGGTTATGCATGTTGATAAGGCCCGGCATAATCACGCCGCCGTTTGCGTCGATCCATTCCGCGTCCGGGTATTTTGCCCGAAGCGCCGCCGTTTCGCCGACCTCCTTCACATAGCGTCCCTCGACCGCAACCGCGCCGTTTTCATAGAATTCCATGCCGTTCCTCGTCAGCAGTCTGCCGTTTCCGATCAGGATCATAAAGCCACACTCCCTCAGTTTATTTTTATGAATATATTATACATGAATTTGCAAAAGAACGCAAGCGGTGAAACGGTGAAGTTTCCCCGTCGCGCTGCAGACGAATTGTGAAAAAATTACGGTAGATTTTTCACAATTCAAAAAAAGGATTTTGCGCGTCGGCGTCGTATATAATAATATCTATGTAATTACATGGATGTAATTATATTGATGTAATTAAATGGATGTAATTACATCGATGTAATTATACTGAATGATACTATCAATGTAATTATATCGATGTAATTATACTGAAATAAAGAATATCGATGTAATTACACAGACGATCAGAAAACCCGGCGGGCTTTTCCTTGCCCCGCCGGGTCATGTTTTTCGTTATGAGGTTCGTTTTAAGCCTCCGTCAGCTTTGGTACTGCATCGGGAACCCGAACACCTCGTAAAATGCGACGCTGTCGGTCGTCAGCGAATCCTGCGCGAACAGATCGGAAAGCGTAAAATCAACCTCCTCACCGGGCTTGAGATCGTCTGCCAGGATCGTGAAGATCTGTCCGATCCCGTGATGATCGGCGTCATACAGATTCGCAACCACATAGACGGCGCTTGCAGTTTCGGAGGAAGTGTTCTGAATGCGGCCGGTCATCCCGATCCCGCCGAACATGCTTTCCGTCAGCGATTCGCCGGAGATTGCATAACGAATGCAATCGACCTTTGCCTTCCCGATATCCAGATGCGGAACGACCCGCAGCTCATCCGTCCCCGGATCGGAATCAAGGAACGTATCCTCCGCAAGCAGCGCCGTTTCTCCCGGTTTCAGCACATTCGGGTAAGCGCACAGATACGACTTCGTCGCGATCTGCTTTCCGCTTTCGTCGACCAGATCCACGGACGAGCTTCCGAGATACAGCGTCTCCTTGCCGGTGTTCCGAATCTGTACAATGATCCGGACCCGTGTCTTGGCCGTGCCGTCATGATAGACCGTCGCCTTCGTATAGACCGTCTCGTAATCGACGCCGTTCTTCCCCCACGTATCCTTCACGCTGCTCCATGCGTCCTGCACGGTGTCCTTTACCTGATCCAATGTATCGAAAACGGGATCCTTTGCTTCTTCCCACGCGTCCTTTGCCTGATCCCACGCATCCATCACGGGGTCCTTCGCTTCCTCCCATGCATCCTTTGCGGAATCCTTCGCTTCCTGCAGCGCGTCCTGAACCGATTCCATTGCGTCCTTCTTCTTTTTTTCTTTCAGCGAAGTGCAGCCGAACAGCCCGACTGCGAAGGTCACCATCAGGATCCATACAATCAAACGCTTCATCTTTACCTCCTGCCGTTTCCGGATGAACTCCTGCATGTATTGTAAATCGTTCAAATACCGATGTCAAGCCATTCTCCCGCCGACAGCCGCGCATCGGTTCCGCCATCCGCCTTCCGCAAATGAACCTTGCAAACATCCGCGGGGCGGAGTATGATAGATGCAGATCATGGAACGAGGACGGATATGAGGCGCGTATACGGCTATCGCTGCACCATCTGCGGCAAAGAATACCCCTACGGACCGGAGCTTATGACCTGCCCCGCCTGCGGGGAAAAGGGCATCCTCGATATTCTGTTCGACTACGACGAGGTCAAAAAGGAGCTGAACCGCGAAAGCTTACAGCGTGATCGCGACAACAGCATGTGGCGCTACCGCGCGCTGATGCCTCTAAAGGGCGAGGGCTTATCGAAATTCCTTCGCATCGGCTGGACGCCGCTGTACGAATCCCTGCGGCTCGGCGACGAGCTCGGGCTCAAAAAGCTTTATATCAAGGACGACGGCATCAATCCGACCGCGTCTTTGAAGGATCGCGCAAGCGGCGTGGCGGTCGCAAAGGCTCTGGAGCTCGGCTACGACACCATCTGCTGCTCCTCCACCGGAAACGCGGCAAGCTCCTGCGCGGGCAACGCGGCGCGTATGGGGCTCAAAACCGTCATCTTCGTGCCGGAACGCGCGCCGAAGGGCAAGGTCGCGCAGCTTCTGATCTTCGGGGCAAACGTGATCTCCGTGAAGGGCGACTACCGGCAGACCTTTGAGCTATCGAAAGCCGCGATCGAAAAGTGGGGCTTCTATAACCGCAACGCGGGCATCAACCCGATTTTAACCGAGGGCAAAAAGACCGTCGCGCTGGAGATCGCGGAACAGCTCAACTGGGAACCCACCGACTGGGTGGCGGTGTCCGTCGGCGACGGCTGCACGATCGGCGGCGTCTACAACGGCTTCCATGATCTATTTGAGATGGGCATGATCGACCGCATCCCGAAGATCCTCGGCGTGCAGTCCACCGGCTGCTGCCCGTTTGTGGACGCGGCGAACAACGATCGTGACCTCATGCCCACGCCCGAAAACACGCTGGCGGATTCGATCGCCGTCGGCGTGCCGAGAAATCCGAAGAAGGCGCTGCGCGCGGTTAAGAACAGCGGCGGACGCTGGATTGCCGTCACCGACGACGAGATCCTTGCGGCGATGCGGCTCCTCGGAAGAACCGAGGGCGTGTTCGGCGAACCCGCGGGCGTGACCGCCACGGCAGGCGTCG
>JAZNHI010000011.1:0-6681 GCA_045576895.1 Clostridia bacterium
GCTGTCGGTGGTGAAGAAGCAGATGAAGCAGGCGCATAAGCTGCCGGAGGGACCGGAACGCGACAACGCGATCAAGGGAGCGTACTTTATGAAGGGCATTATGGACAGCAATTCGCCGCGCTCGCTCTCGATGTCCGCGGGAAACCGGATGGCTTATAACTTCGCGCAGGGCTTTGCCGAGCTGACCAACGGACATCTATTCAAGGGGATCCGCTGCTTTATGAAAAAGATTGACGTACCGAAACTGCCGAAGGAGGAGCAAAACGCATGAAACTGCCCAAGAGTCTGATTACATCGGAAAAGGTCACCGCAAAGGAAAAATGGCTGGGCTACCTTCTGGGACCCGCCGGCGCGCTGCTTCTGAACGCGGTGCTCGCGACCTATCTGAACGTCTATTACACCGACGTTCTGAACCTGACGCCGCTCTGGGGCGGGGCGTTTCTGGCGATCTTCCCGATCGTTTCAAAGGTTATCGACGCGATCACCAACGTCATCATGGGACAGGTCATTGACCGTACGAGGACCAAAGAAGGCAAGGCGCGTCCGTGGCTGCTGCTGTCTGCGATCCTTGTGCCGGTCACCGGCGTTCTGCTCTTTACCGTGCCGCAGGCTTCCGACACGGTCAAGGCGATCTGGGTCATGATTTCCTACAACCTGTTCTATTCGTTTGCCTACACGATCTTCAACATGAGCCACGGGCTGATGGTTCCGCTTTCCACGCGCGATTCCACGGCACGCGGCGGACTGTCGGTCTTCAATCAGATCACGACGATCATGATGAGCGGCATTCTCGTCGCACTGGTCTTCCCGATGCTGATCATGCCCGCGCTCGGCGTCGACAAATCCAAGTGGATCCTGCTGATGTCGATCCTGTCGATCATCGCGCTTCCGCTGACGCTGCTCGAATACTTCTTCACCAAGGAGCGCGTCACGGAGGAAGCGGCGCAGGCGGGCGAGGAGACGAAGCTGCCGTTCCTCAAGCAGATGAAGATCCTGTTCACCGACAAATACATGATCCTCATGTACGCGTATTTCTTCATCTACACGGTCGGCATGACGCTGAAAAACATCGGACTCGTCTACTACTGTAACTACGTTTTAGGCACCTACAACGACGGCATCACGCAGATGCTGGTCTCCGTCATCGGCGGCATCCCGATGGGCATCGGCATCTTTGCGGTCTGGCCGCTTGCGAAAAAGTTCGGCAAGCGCAACGTCACGATGGTCGGCTTTATCCTCTATGCGGTGGGATCGCTGATCTGCTGGATCTTCAAGACCAATCTTGTGATGGTGCTGATCGGTCAGTTCATCAAAAACATCGGGGGCTTGCCGTGCGCCTACGTCTTTATGGCGCTGTTTGCGGACTGCCTCGATCACCTCGAATGGAAGACCGATCTCCGCATCGACGGCGCGGCGATGTCGATCTACAACATCATTGCGGTCGCCATGGTCGGCATCATGACCGGCGTGTTCAACTGGCTGCTGGCAAAGGCGGGGTACCTTGCGCCGTTCACGGCGAACAGCATCGGGGAAGCGTCTTCCGCGCTTGCGGCAAACGGCTGGACCTCGCAGATCGCGCTTGACGCGATCAAGCCCGCGGCGGACGGTGTGCTGACCGTTGCGCTTGCACAGCCTACGAGCGTCAGCTGGGTGATCTCGTTTGCATTCGTCGGACTGGAGGTCTTCACCGGAGCAGCGCTTGTCGTGATTCTGTTCTTCCTGAACGTGGAAAAGGATCTGCCGAGGAAGCAGGATGAGATCAAGGCGCGTCACGAGGCAAAGAACGCGGAAGCGGCGGAGATCGCGGAATGAGGACATTTTCCGAAAATCTACAGGCGGCGTACGATTTCTGGCGCCCAAACCGATGGGGAATCAAGCCGTATCTTTTGAAGGACGGCAAGAAGCATCCGTTCGCGGTAATCGTGCCCGGCGGCGCATACCGCATGGTCTGCTCGTACGTGGAAGGACTTCCGTTTGCGAAAGCGCTGAACGAAAAAGGGTATCACGCGATCGTTGCATACTACCGCATCGGAAAGAAAGCAAAGTACCCGGCGCCGCAGGACGACCTCGAGCGGGCGATCCGCGAGATCTTTGCGCATGAAGCGGACTGGAATCTCGATTTGCAAAACTGGTCGCTTTGGGGCAGCTCGGCGGGCGGACACCTTGCAGCAAGCATCTTTACGGAAGGGAAAAACGTGCCGAAGCCGAACGCGCTGATCCTCATTTATCCGGTCGTCACGCTGGGCGAGGGGACGCACGCAGAAACACGCAGAAACCTTCTCGGTGAAAACCCGGATCCTGCGATGATCGAACGGCTTTCCGTCCAAAATCACATTCTAAAGGACTTTCCGCCGACCTATGTGTGGAACGGTACAGCGGACACCTCGGTCGATCCGAAGAACGCCCGGATGCTTGCGGCAGCGCTCGAACAAGCGGGCGTTCCGCATCGGCACGAGGAATTTGAAGGCGTCGGGCACGGCGTGGGGCTTGCAAAGGGCACGAACGCCGAACCGTGGTTCGATCATGCAGTATCATTCTGGGAGGAACAAAAATGAAAGCGATCCGTCTGAAAACCGAACACCTGTTTGATCCCATCGGGATCGACGTACAGCACCCGCGCCTTTCCTGGAACTGCGAGGGCGGGGAAAGACAGACCGCTTATGAGATCGTGTGCGATCAATGGAACAGCGGCAAAGTCGAAAGCAACGTCATGCACACGGAATATCCGAACACGCTTGCGTCGCGGGAGCGCGTGAGCTGGAGGATCCGCCTTTATGACGAGAACGGCGAACCCGGCGAATGGAGCGAAGCGTTCTTCGAGATGGGGCTTCTCTCGCCGTCCGACTTTACGGCAAAGTGGATCACCGGCGATTACGTTCCGAACAGAAAGGAACGCTACCCGGTCGACTGCTTCCGAAAGGTCGTAGCAATCGCAAAGCCCGTGGCTTCCGCACGGCTGTACGCGACGGCGTGCGGACTGTATGAAGCGCGGCTCGACGGGAAACGGATCGGCAATTTCTGCTTTGCGCCGGGGTATACGGACTATCGGAAGCGCGTGCAGTACCAGACCTACGATGTAACGGAACTGCTGCATGCGGGCGAGAACGAACTGACCGTACAGCTTGCCGACGGATGGTATCGCGGCAGCTGCGGCGCGTGGGGACGCAAAAACCAGTACGGCACGGAGACGAAGCTCCTCATGCAGCTGGAGATCGTCTATGCGGACGGCACAAAGGAAACCGTTGCGACCGACAAAACATGGCAGTGGTCGAACGACGGTCCGATCCGCTTTGCGGACAACAAGGACGGCGAGATCGTCGAAGCGTTCCGCACGCCGCTGTACACGGGGCACGCAAAGGAAACGAGCCACGGCGTCGTACCGAGCGCGTCGAACAACGTACCGGTGACCGAGCACGAACGGTTCCGTCCGACGATCACGACCGCGCCGAACGGAAAGAAACTCCTCGACTTCGGGCAGAATATCGCGGGCTACGTTGCGTTTTCCGTGAACGCCCGGATCGGGCAGCGCATGGTGTGGCGGTTCGGCGAAATGCTCGACGAGACCGGAAACCTCACGCAGAAGAACATTCAGCTTTCCAATAAGAAGATGACGACCCCGCTGCAGAAGATTGAGATCACCCTGGGCGTGGGGCTGAACGAATACAAGACGACGTTTGCGGTGTTCGGTTTCCAATATGCGGAAGTCGAAACGGATGTCGAACTCGATCCGGAACACATCGAAGCGATCGCGGTCTATTCCGATCTCGAGCGGACGGGGGACTTTTCCTCGTCGAATCCGCTGCTGAACAGGCTCTTTGACGCCACGCTCTGGTCGGCAAAGGGCAATCATCTGGACATTCCGACCGACTGTCCGACGCGCGAACGCCACGGCTGGACCGGCGACGCGCAGATCTTCTGCGGCACGGCAAGCTATCTGTTTGATTATCTTCCGCTTGCGAAAAAGTATTTGACCGACGTTTATGACTGGCAGAAGCGAAACGGCAAACTGCCGCAGATCGCCCCGGAGGGCGGTACGGACTTCTATATGAAGGCCATGGACGGATGCGTCGGCTGGGCGGACGCCGGCATCATCATGCCCTACGTGCTGTGGAAGCAAAGCGGCGACGACGCCGTTCTGAAGCGCTTTTGGGACGGCATGCAGAAATACGCCGCGTTTCAGCAAAACCGCTGCGGCAAACGGTATCCGACGGCGAAAAAGGTCACGATCTCCGCAGCGCATCGCAAATACCTGAACAATTTCGGTCAGGCATACGGCGAGTGGGCGGAGCCGCAGGACGTCAATCCGCAGACGTGGAAAACCTGTGTGATCACGCACCCGGAGACGGCAACGGCCTATACCGCCTATACCATGCGATTGATGGCGGAAATGGCGGACGCTCTGGGCGAGCCGGAAAAGGCGGACGGCTACCGGTCGTTTGCGGCGCACGTCGGAGAAACGTACAGGGAGCTGATGCGGTCCGGGGAATACTCGCTCGACACGGATCGGCAGGCGCAGTTGGTGCGCGGTCTGTTTTTCGATCTGCTGGACAGCGAGCAGACCGCGTTTGCGAAAAAACGCCTGGTCGAAGCGCTCGAGCATTACGGCTGGCGGCTCGGCACGGGCTTCCTCTCGACGCCGCTGATCCTGTACGTGCTCGCGTCGTACGATATCGAGGCGGCATACAGACTCCTCGAAAATGAGGAGATCCCGGGCTGGCTCAGCATGCCGAAAGCCGGCGCGACGACGATCTGGGAGGCGTGGGAAGGTCCTGCGGGCGCGAAGGGCGGCATCGGCAGCCTGAACCACTATTCCAAGGGCGCGGTCGTCGAATGGCTGTTCACGACGATGTGCGGTATCCGGGTCGACGGCGAGAATCACTTCACGGTCGCGCCGCAGCCGGGCGGACATTTCACGCACGCCGAAGCGTCGTACAACAGCGTATTCGGCAGAATTGCAAGCGGTTGGGAACGCAAGGACGGCAAAACGACCTATACGGTCGACGTGCCCGCAAACTGTGAAGCGGAGATCGTTCTCCCCTCCGGCAGGACGGAGACCGTCGGCGCGGGACTGCATTTTTACACGGAGGAAGCATGAAACAGGTTCTTGCGATCGACATCGGCGCGTCGAGCGGGCGGCATATCGTGGGCTGGATTGAAAACGGACAGTGGCAGACCGACGAGGTCTACCGTTTTCCGAACGGCGTCACCGAGCGCGGCGGGCATCTCTGCTGGGACATTGACGCACTGCTCGACCATGTGAAAAAAGGCATTGCGCTTGCCAAGGCGCGGTACGAGATCGAATCCCTCAGCATCGACACATGGGGCGTGGACTATGTGCTTTTGAACGGGGATGAAACGATCTGTCCCGTGTACGCCTATCGCGACAGCCGCACGGAAGCGGTGATCGAAAAGGTACATGAAAAGCTGCCGTTTTCCGAACTGTACCGCCGCACCGGCATCCAGTTTCAGCCGTTCAATACGGTCTATCAGCTGGTTGCGGACAGGGAAGCGGGGCGGCTTGAGCAGGCGACCGATTTTCTGATGATCCCGGAATATCTCATGTACCGGCTCTGCAGTGCGAAAAGCCACGAGTACACCAACGCCACCACGACCGGCATGGTGAACGCAAAGACCGGCGAATACGATGCGGAGATCATAGACGCGTTGGACCTGCCGAAGCATTTGTTCCATCCCCTGCAGCAGCCGGGCACAGAAATCGGCATGTATGAGGGAATCAAGGTTGTCCTGTGCGCCACGCACGACACCGGCAGCGCGGTCGAGGGGATCCCGATGGAGGGGAATCAACCCTATATCTCCTCCGGCACATGGTCCCTGCTCGGCGTCAAAACGGAAAAGCCGATCACGGATGAAGCGTCGGAGATTGCCAACTGGTCCAACGAAGGCGGCGTGGGCTATAACCGGTACCAAAAGAACATCATGGGCATGTGGCTCGTAAACCGCCTGCGTGCCGAACTGTGCCCCGAAACGCCGTGGAGCGAGATCACGGCGGAAGCGGAGGCGAGTACATTTGACGAAACGGTAGACGCCAACGCCAACGCGTTTTTAGCGCCGGAAAGCATGCAAGCCGCGTTCGATGCCGCGCTGCGCACAAAGCCGCAGACGGCGGGGGACTGCTTCCGCTGTGCATACCGGTCTCTGGCACTGTCCTACAAACAGGCGATCGAAGAACTGGAGCGCAACACCGGCAAGACCTATGACAAGCTTTACATCGTCGGCGGCGGCGCAAAGAACGGCTTTCTGAACCGCCTGACCGAAGAAGCCACCGGCAAAACGGTACTCGCCCTGCCGATCGAGGCAACGGCGCTCGGGAATCTGAAAGTACAAGTAGGGGGCGACGTCCCCGGCGTCCCGCAAAAGGAGGATTGAATATGTCATTTATGGAAGCAAAGAACGCATACGCCGCTTACGGCGTAAACGTCGAACAGGCAATCGAGACCTTAAAAACCGTGCCGGTTTCCCTGCATTGCTGGCAGGGCGACGACGTGCGCGGTTTCGACACCGACCCAAGTCGGAGGGCCAAAGCGGTCTTAGGAAGACAAGGATTTGGTCGAACTCCTTGGCTCACAGAACGACATGGCTACGATCCGACTTCTTAAAAACCGTGCCGGTTCCCCTGCATTGCTGGCAGGGCGACGACGTGCGCGGTTTCGACACCGACCC
>JAZNHI010000012.1:0-6320 GCA_045576895.1 Clostridia bacterium
GGCCTCCGACTTTGATCCAGTTCAGACCTTCACGGCCCTTGTAGATCGCGCCTTTGCGGTCGCACATGGTGATATGTTTGAAGCCGGCGGAAAGGAGCAGCTTCACGATCGAGACCGCCGCCGCGCCTGCGCCGGAGGTAACGACCCTGACGTCCTCCTTGTTCTTGCTGACGACCTTCAGTGCGTTCGTGAGACCCGCGAGCGTGATGACAGCGGTGCCGTGCTGATCGTCGTGGAAGATCGGGATGTCGCACTTTTCCTTGAGCTTGCGTTCGATCTCAAAGCAGCGGGGCGCCGAGATGTCCTCGAGGTTGATGCCGCCGAAGCTGCCGGAGAGCAGATACACCGCGTTGACGAACTCGTCGACGTCGTGCGTCTTGATGCACAGAGGGAACGCGTCGACGTTGCCGAACGACTTAAAGAGCACGCACTTGCCCTCCATGACCGGCATGCCGGCTTCAGGACCGATGTCGCCGAGACCCAATACCGCGCTGCCGTCGGTGATGACCGCGCAGAGGTTATGGCGGCGGGTGAGCTCATAGCTCTTGTTGATATCCTTCTGGATCTCCAGGCACGGCTGCGCCACGCCGGGGGTATATGCAAGGCTCAGGTCCTCCTTGGTCGCCACGGGAACCGTTGCGATGACTTCGATCTTGCCCTTCCATTCTCCGTGCAGACGGAGCGATTCTTTTGCGTAATCCATATATGTACTCCTTTGGTTTGATTACTTTCTTGCAAGCACGGCCTTGACCTGCGCTTCGATGTGCGCCGCGGTCAGCCCGAAGCGCTCCTGAAGATATCCCTGCGTGCCGACCTCGCCGAACTCGTCCTCGACCGCAACGCAGGCGGCGGGGACGGGGCAGCGCTCCGCAAGCACTTCGAGGATCATGTCGTACAGCCCGCCGTGACGGTTTGCGTTCTCCGCAACGACGACGGCGCCGCACGTTTTCGCCCACGCTTCCACCGCGTCCGCGTCGATCGGCTTGATCGTGAAGCAGTCGACGACGGCGCAGGAGATGCCCTGTGCTTCGAGCGCGGCGGCTGCCTTCATGGCTTCGTGGAGCATGATGCCCGCGGCAAAGATCGCGACGTCCGTGCCTTCTCTGAGCGTGACCGCCTTGCCGATCGGCAGGTCCGAGCCGTCCTCATAGATGCGGGCGTACTGCTTTCTGCCGACGCGGATGTACTTGATGCCGGGACGGTCGACGCACTGCTTCAGCACGCTTGCAAGGCATGCCGGGTCGGACGCGTCGATCACGGTTGCGCCGGGGATCGCGTTGTAAAGCGCAACGTCTTCAAACGGCATATGCGTGCCGCCGTTCATCGTGGCGGTGACGCCGGGGTCGGTGCCGATGACCGTGATATCGTTCTTTGCGTAGCCGCCGGACAGGAAGATCTGATCGTAGATGCGGCGCGAGGCAAACGTGCCGAAGCTGTGAATGATCGGCTTGAAGCCCGCCGCGGCAAGACCCGCCGCAACGCCCGCCATGTTCGCTTCCGCGATGCCGCAGTCGATCGCGCGGTCCGTGTGCGTCTTCGACCATTTCAGCGTGCCGGAGCAGCTCATCAGGTCCGCGTCCAGAAAGATGACGTCCGGATCGTTTTCGACGAGGCTTGCGACCGTACCGCCGATCACGTCCTTGCAGAGACGGGGATCCGTTTCACCGTTATAAACAATCTTCGTCATTGCTTCAGCCCTCCAATGCATCGAGCCTTGCTTTCAGCTCAGCGGTCCAGTTTGCATACCGTTCGTCGGTGACCGGCATGCTGTGGTTCATCGCGGTGTTTTCGACCTCCGTGACGCCGTGTCCCTTGATCGAGTCGAGCACGATCGCGTACGGCTTTTCTCCGCCGTTTCTCGTGCGTTCCAGCGCCGCTGCGATCGCTTCCACGTCGCCGCCGTCGACCTTGACGGTGTCGAAGCCGAACGCTTCCATCTTGGCAACGAAATCGCCCATCGGCAGGACCTCCTCGAGCGTTCCGTCCAGCTGCTTCTTGTTCCAGTCGATCAGCACGACGAGGTTGCCGAGCTTTTTCGCGCTCGCGAACAGAAAGGATTCCCAGCACTGACCTTCCTGCATTTCGCCGTCCCCGACGATCAGGAACACGCGGTTTTTGCGTCCCTTGAGCTTGTTGCCGAGCGCAAGACCCGCCGCCTGCGACGTGCCCTGTCCCAAAGAACCGGTTGTCATATCCACGCCGGGGGTCTTGTTGCGGTCGCAATGGCTCGGAAGCCGCGTGCCGCCGCGGTTCAGCGTCCTGAGCTCTTCATACGGGAAGAAGCCCATCAGCGCGAGGGTGCCGTATACGGCGGGACCTGCATGTCCTTTCGAGACCACCAGATAATCGCGATCCGGCCATTTCGGATCCTCGGGCTTCACTTGCATCTCGCGTCCGTACAGCACCGCCAGCACGTCGGAAATGCTCATTGCGCCGCCGACATGACCGGAGCCGATCGAATGGATCGCTTCGAGCGCCGCCAGACGAATGCGCGTGGCAAACGCCTGCAGTTCTTTTTTCTCTTGTAACTCCATAGCTTCCTCCTTATGATTTTCCGGCAGAACGACCTGCCGGTTCGCTTTTGTCTCCAAACAAACAGTATACCCGATTTCAAAGCAGTTCGCAACCGCTTTTCGGGAAAACGCTCAGTCCGCGATCAGAATGACGGGCTTCCCGGATCCGGAAAGGACGCCGCTGCGCACCGTTCGGTCCGCATCGCCGATCAGATCGCGGTATACGCCGTCGGGAAGCGGCACCGATGCGGTAAAGGGCTGTCCTTTCATGCTGAACACGCCGACCGCCGTCTTCGCGCCGAGCGTCCAGCCGGAAACGATCACGTCGTTCTCCTGCGCTTCGAGCGTATATACGCCGTCCGAAAACAGCGGATCCTTCTTCATGGCGATCAGCTTTTTCAATAACGGCGCGTGCATCGGCTCGCCGTGCGTGTCGACCGGGTCGGCGTCAAACAGCGACGGCGTATGCGCAGCCGCCCATTCCTGCCCGCAGTAGAGAAGCGCCGTGCCCTTCTGGAAGAAGTTCCAGCAAAGCCAGTTTTCCCGCACGACGGGATCCGGAAACAGCTCCGCCGTCCGCGGACGGTCGTGGTTTTCGGTGTTGCGCAGCTTCACGTAATCCGCGGGATAGGTGCTCTCCTGCCGGATGAGCGCGTCGAGATAGGCGGAAAGCGGGATCTCGCCCTTGGCATAGGCAACGAAGTCGGCATAGATATCGTAATCGTAGCAGATATCGAACGCCTGATATAGCTCGGAGTCGGACAGCGCGACGAGTCCCTGCATGCGGTTAAAGCGGATGAACCCGTGCTCGACCGATTCGGCAAGCCAGATGCAGCCGGGGCGGACGGTCTCCACGCGCCTGCGCGCTTCCTTCCAGAACGCAAGCGGCACCATCGCGGCGACGTCGCAGCGGAAGCCGTCGACGTACTGCGCCCAGAAGCAGAGCGTGTCAATTAGTTCGTCCCAGAGATCACGGTTTTCGAAATCGAGGTCGATGATGTCGCTCCAGTCGCCGACGTGGTTGCCGAACGAGCCGTCCGGCTTTCGGTAAAAGTATTCGGGATGCGTCCTGACAAGCACGGAATCCGGCGAGGTGTGGTGATAGACCACGTCGATCAGCACCTTCAGTCCGAGCGCATGCGCGGCATCGCACAGATGCGCAAAATCGTCCGTCGTGCCGAACTCCGGATTGACCGCGCGGTAGTCGCTGATCGCGTACGGCGAGCCCAGAGAGCCCTTGCGCTTTTCCGCGCCGACCGGATGGATCGGCAGCAGCCAGATCGCATCGACGCCGAGATCGCGGATGCGAGGGAGATCCGCTTCGACCGCCTTGAACGTGCCGCCGAAGTTGCGGATGAAGATCGAATACAGGGTCATATTCCGAAGCTGCATGGGTGCCTCCTTTCGGTCGTCACGCTTCCGGCGCATAGGTCAGACTCAGCCGGAACAGCTTCTGCGCCTCATATTCGCCGGAGAGCAAAAAGGTATCGCCCGAGACCTCGCTTTTCAGCAGGACCTCGGTGTTCAAAAGCGCTTCGCGCGCATATTCGGTCTGGATCCCGATCAGGTTCCTTGCGCGCAGTGCGGGCGGCATGCGGTCCTCCGCAAGGTCGAAGTACCGCGTGTTGCCCATGTGCCCGTTCAGGTCGACGTAGCTGTACGGCACGGTGAACGATTCGGATTCTTCGGTCCTGGGGATTCTCGGCGCGCGCGGAAGCGGGATCTCCTTTCCGGTGCGCATGCCTTTGATGGCGACGCTGTGCTCCTCGGGGAAGATGACCTTGCGCGTGTTCTGATCCATCAGCGCCCAGAGCGCGCTCGCTTCGATCAGCGCGTTTCCCGCCGCGTCCGTGATGCGGTAATAGCGGGGGAACAGGATATGCATGGTGTTGCCGGGCCACGTGGCGATGTGCACCGGCTCGTCGTATTCCGGCATCCGCGTGATGCTTGCCTGCTGGAGCGTGACGATCCAGAGAAGCCCGCGGTCCAGCGTCATGTCGCGTCCCATTTTGAGCTCGGTCGTATGCTCGATGGAGACCTCTTGCAGGATGGTGAACATGCGGGAGATCCGAAGCCTTTGTTTTGCGTCCGCATCCGAGCTCTTGATGCGGTAATCCCGTTCGTAAACGCTCATTCCTTCGGCATCCGTTTCTCGATCGCGTCGACAACGTCCTTCACCGTGGACAGCTTCTGCCACTGACGGTTCGGAATGCGCACGTCAAACGCCGCCTCGAGGCGGCAGATGATCAGCGTGAAGCCCATCGAATCGACGCCGGTGTCCGTGTTGATGACCGTGTCCTCGTTGAATTCCCTGCCTTCGAGCTCGGGCAGCGATTCGACGATGATCTCTCTCGTTCTGTTCAGGATCTCTTCTCTGCGGGTCATAGTCCCTCTCTTTCCCGTTGGACCGCCCAACGCATGATTTTTCCGCTCGCCGTGCGCGGCAGCGGTTTTTCGTAAAACTCAATGAACCGGATCTGCTGATTGCGCGGACGCGCATCCAGCACCGGACGGATCCTTGCCCAGATCGGCGCGGGATCGCGCATCCCGCCCTCGAGCACAAGGATTGGCAGATCGTTGATCAGCAGCACGCAGACGGACTCGCCGCCGAGCGCGTCCGAAAGCGCCTGTTCGTATTCGGGCAGATACAGCTTTGTGCCGTCGGAGAGGACCAGCATCTCCTTTTTGCGACCGGTGAGGCGGAGCTTGCCGTCCCCGTCCAGCGCGCCGAGGTCGCCGGTATGCAGCACGCCGTCCTTCAGGACCGCTTCGGTATCCGCGGGACGCCGCCAGTAACCCTGCATGATGCAGGTGGGCGCTTCGATCAGAACCTCGCCGTCGTCGGCGATCGTGATCCTGTCGTCGGGACAGACCGTCATCGCGTACGGATCGCCCTCGCCCAAAGACAGCGCAACGCCGGAGCTGGTCTCCGTCAGCCCGTAGCCGAAGCAGACGCGCGCGTCGGTCGCCTTTGCCGCGGTCAGGATCGATTCGGGACAGCCGCCCGCGCCGATCAGAATCAGCCTGAGCTCCGGATTCAGCGCGCGGTATTTCAGCAGAAAGCCCAGAAGCGCCGGAACGGCGGAAAGCGCCGTCGGACGGAACAGGATGCAGTCCTCGTGATAATGACGCTGCCCGCGGGACAGCGCGACGCACGCGCCGCAGGAAAGTCCCCACAGAAGTCCGCAGACGAAGCCGAACACATGGTCGAGCGGCAGCATGCAAAGGAGGGTGTCTTCGGGGGAGAGCGGCAGGAGCGCGCCGCCGTTATAGGCGGAATTCATCAGGGATGCGTCGGTCAGCACGACCGCCTTTGCGCGGCTCGTCGTGCCGGATGTGAAGAACAGAAGCCTGCCCGCGCCGCCCTCGGCGGATTCGGAAAGCAGCGGCTGCAGCATGTCGCAAAGATCGGGATCGCCCCAAAGTGTGTCGAGCTCCGCTTCCTTCACCTGATCGGAAAGGACTTCGTCCGCGGCGTTTTCGTTCAAAAGCACGGTGCGTCTTCCGGCAAGCACGGAGGCAAAGATCTCGATCACGCAGTCGAACGAGCCATTCGACAGGATCCCGTAGGACCGCTTGTTTTCGCCGCGCAGCACGTCGGCGCGCGCGTTCACGCGATCGAGCAGCTCGGAAAAGGTGCAGACTGCGATTGCGCCGTGCCGTTCATATCGCAGCGCGGGCGCGTCGGGCGTCTGTTCCGCCCAATGGAAGAGCAATTCGGAAAAACCGGAAAACCGCATAGGATCACCTCCGTACCGATTATTGTATCACAGAATGCACATAAAGAAAAGGATTTTTCACGGGAAA
>JAZNHI010000013.1:0-2335 GCA_045576895.1 Clostridia bacterium
GTCCAGCAATGTTACCGTTTCCCTTCAAGCGCATACTTTAACTAATAAATTATAGCACATCATTTCCCCGCGGTCAATCTCGAAATTGCGGTTTTCAGCGGCGTTTTCAATCCGCAGCGCGCCGCTGCCTGCAGCGCATCCGATTCGGTCAGCTCAACAAAGCCGGTCCCGGTCTGGATGCGCAGGATCGTGTAACGGCTTTGGGCGATCGCAAGGATCGCGTCGCCGACGGTTGCGGTGTCGCAAAGGACTACGGTCTGCGCCTTCTGCGGCGTTCCCGATCGCAGCGCCTCCCGCCGTTCCATCACGCGGGCGACGATCCCAGCGTCGGGCATGCGCCGCTCCGCAAGTGCCGATCCGAGCAGAAACGGCGGGATCGCAAGCAGCGTCCACGCCGGTACGCCGTGCAGGATGAGATACACGCCCGTCGCTGTAAGTCCAAGCGATACAAGCGCGGTAAAGATCAGCAGCACGGTCCGCGCCCTGCGTTCGGAAACGGTGCGCAAAAGCAGCGCGCGGCATACCCGCCCGCCGTCGAGCGGATATGCCGGAACGAGGTTCAAAAGTCCGATCAGCAGACTGACGCGAAACAGCTCCTCCGCCCATGCAAATCCGACGCCCGCCGTCCTGAAAACCGCAAGCATGCCGGACAGCGCAAAGGAGCCCAAGGGACCCGCGATCGCCGCGATCCAATCCCCCTGCTCCCCCTTGAACCACTCCGGCGTAATCACCGCGCCGCACGGATAGATCGAGATCCTTGCAATGCGTCCGCCGAGGTTCCCGATCGCGATCGCGTGGGAGATCTCATGCACGGAAAGCGCGGCACAGGAGAGCAGCAGTGCGCGCGTCTCCCCCGCCACGATGCAGAACGCAAGCAGCGGCAGCACGCCGAAGGACAGACGCACCTCCGTTCCGCCGATGCGAAACCTCATTCGGTCTTCAGTGACAGATCGACGTACGCGGACGGATCCTGCGGCGCGCCGTTCTGATAAACGCGCAGATACACGCTCTTGCCGACCTTGACCGTGCCGAGCACGTCGCCCGCCGAAACGGCGTCGCCCTCCTTGACCGCGACCGTGTCAAATCCGTAATAGACGGCTTCACAGTCCGACGACGACTGTACGCGCACAAAATCGCCGTAGGTTTCGTCCGTGCCCACGGAAAGCACCTTGCCTTCCATGCAGGAGGATACGTCCTGCGCGTTCGCCGTGAAGCGCAGCATGCGTCCCTCAAGCAACAGCTCTATGTCGTTCGAGAGGACCGGCGCCGCCCATTTCATGCCCGCGCCCTCCACATACCGCAGTCTTCCCGGCTGATTGTAATCCGTTTCTTCTTTGCCGTCCGAATGCGTGGAGACCTCCGCGACCTGCGTCTTCGGCGCGCCGACGCCGAATGCGCGCACGATGAACGCCAGCGCAAGCACGCCCGCGCACAGTCCCACCTTGATCGCGATCCCGTTCACGTCGATCTTCGGCAGCGCCTTTTCCGGCTTCACCGAAAAATCCGATTCCTTTGTAAAGCCGTCGCGGCTTTTATCGTACTGTACCTTCATTTCGTCAAGCTTCATTCCGATTCCCCCCTTGCTGTCAAACTTTACGCGGCGGAGGAAGAAAAGATTCCAAAACAAAAACAGAGTTTACCGGAAAGTCTGTTTGCGTTATCTGACGATATACGGCATACAACGTGCGATATACGGCTGCGCCGCGCGATCCTCTCCAAAGAAAGACCTTGCAAAGAACGGCGTCGCCGTTCGGCAGGGATCTCCGAGGAACAGACATCACATCAATCCGTAAAATCCGGCGACATGTGCGGCGGATTATACTCCTTGCGGAATTGCCGCCCGGTCGCACGAAGTTCGATAAGCAGTTCCGAAAAAAACGACCCGTTGATCAAAATCAACGGGTCGAAGCAATGCTTTAGCTTTTGGGCACCGGCGGCTGCGTCGCATGCACATACGGCATGTCGATCTGCACGTCCTCGATGCACCAGTTGTCCGTATACGGCGTGTTGGCAACGGACAGGTCCGCGTCATCCTTCCACGCGGCAAAGTGCATCTGCTCGCGGATCGCCTGCATTTCGGCGTCGTCCTTGCTGCCCTTGCGGATCTCGCACACCGTATCGTAGCAGATGTTGTAGAAGATCCAGCGCGCGTCCGGTACGAGCAGACGGATGCAGGCATGGGACGCCTTCTTGCCGCTCGTGACCGCTTCATAGGAAGCCTTGTCGACGGACGAAAGATCGCGGTACTTGGAATAGATCGTCGAGTGGAAATACGTGCGGCTGCGGATCAGCGACCAGTACTGCGCGGTCTCGCCGGTCTTGAAGTTGCCGAACC
>JAZNHI010000014.1:0-12214 GCA_045576895.1 Clostridia bacterium
CCTTCGGCTGGTCGATCGAGATCGGTCGGATGTAAACTGCGATCTCAATTCCCGTCCGTTAAGTCGGAGGCCAAGCGGTCTTAGGAAGACAAGGATTTGGTTCAACTCCTTGGCTCACAGAACGACATGGCTACGATCCGACTTCCTTCGGCTGGTCGATCGAGATCGGTCGGATGTAAACTGCGATCTCAATTCCCGTCCGTTCGGGAATTGAGATCATATCGTGTTTGCGACGCAAACATATCGTACGCTGCAGGCGTATATCGTGTTTGCGGCGCAAACATATCGTGCGGCGGCACGCCGCATATCGTAAAGACTCCTTCGGAGCGCGATATTCCCTTGGAACGATATGCCTTCGGCACGATATGTCGCTGCGCGGCGCGATATGTCCCTGACGGGACGCACGGAACAGATTGATATTTCCGAAGGAGGAAACACTTATGATACCGAAAATGATGGATGCGATTGTCAAACCCGTTGCGGACGTCGGTCTCGAACTGCGCCGGGTTCCCGTTCCGGAACCCGGTCCCGGAGAAGTGCTGATCAAGGTTCACAAGACGGCGATCTGCGGTACGGACGTGCATATCTATGACTGGACGCCATGGTCCGCAGAGCACGTGAAACCGCCGATGGTGATCGGGCACGAATACGTCGGCGAGATTGCCGCGCTCGGCGCGGGCGTTACCGGTCTTACCGTCGGCATGCGTGTATCCGGTGAGGGACACATCACCTGCGGCCATTGCCGCAACTGCCACACGGGAAACATCCAATGGTGCAAGAACACGAAGAGCGTCGGCGTGGATCGCGACGGCGCGTTCGCGGAATACGTCTGCATTCCGGAAAAGAACGTCATCATCATTGACCCGCAGCTGGACGAGGACGTCGTCGCCTTCTTCGACGCGTTCGGCAACGCCACGCATACCGCGCTGATGTTCAACCTCGTCGGCGAAGACGTGCTGATCACCGGCGCAGGTCCGATCGGCGTGATCGCCTGCGGCATCTGCAAGTATGCCGGCGCGCGCCGCGTGGTCATTACCGATATGAACGAGTACCGTCTTGATCTCGCCCGCAAGATGGGCGCAGACGCCGCGGTCAACGTTGCCAAGGAAGATCTGCAGGAAGTCATGAAGCAGCAGGGGCTCGTCGAGGGGTTCGACGTCGGTCTCGAAATGTCCGGCTCGGGTGCTGCTTTCAAGCAACTGCTTTCTGTCATGCGCAACGGCGGCAAGGTCTCGCTTTTGGGTCTCGGCAACGGTCCGATCTCGCTCGATATGAACCTCATCATCGGCAAGGGGCTGACGCTGCAGGGCATTTACGGGCGTAAGATGGACAACTGGCATCAGATGTCCTACATGGTGCAGGGCGGTCTCGATCTGCATCCGGTCATCACGCACCGCTTCCACTACACCGAGTTTGAAAAAGGCTTCGAAGCCATGCATTCCGGCAATTCCGGCAAGGTCATCTTTGACTGGACGAAGAAATAACGGAGGAAAAAACCAATGAAGAAAGCATACTCGATCTACCGCGAACAGCTTGACGCGATCCGCGAAGCGGGCACGTACAAGGAGGAGCGCATCATCACCACGCCGCAGAGAAGCCGTATCGACACCACGAAGGCAAAGTGCGTCGTCAACATGTGCGCGAACAACTATCTCGGACTTTCCAACAACCCGGACTTGATCGCCGCCGCAAAGGCGAGCTACGACAAGTGGGGCTTCGGCCTCTCCTCCGTCCGCTTCATCTGCGGCACGCAGAGCATCCACAAGGAGCTCGAAGGACGCATTGCGAAGTTCACGGGTCAGGAGGACGCGATCCTGTATTCGTCCTGCTTCGACGCGAACGGCGGTCTGTTTGAGACCCTGCTCGGACCGGAAGACGCGGTGATTTCCGACGAGCTGAACCACGCCTCCATCATCGACGGCGTGCGTCTGTGCAAGGCAAAGCGTCTCCGCTACCACAACAACGACATGGAAGACCTCAAGGCGAAGCTTGAGGAAGCCAAGGACTGCCGCATCAAGCTGATCGCGACCGACGGCGTCTTCTCCATGGACGGCTACATTGCAAACCTCAAGGGCATCTGCGATCTCGCGGAGCAGTACGACGCGCTCGTCATGGTCGACGATTCGCACGCGGTCGGCTTCATGGGCGAGCACGGCAGAGGCACCGCGGAATACTGCGGCGTGATGGGTCGTGTCGACATCATCACCGGCACGTTCGGCAAAGCGCTCGGCGGCGCGTCCGGCGGCTACACCGCAGCGCGCAAGGAGATCATCGACCTCCTCCGTCAGCGCTCCCGTCCGTACCTGTTCAGCAATACCCTCGCGCCCGCGATCTGCGCCGCGACGATCAAGACGATCGACCTTCTCGAAGCGTCCACGGAGCTTCGTGACCGCGTCCACGCAAACGCGAACTACTTCCGCAAGGAAATGGAAAAGCTCGGCTTTGACCTGCTGCCCGGCGAGCATCCGATCGTTCCGATCATGCTCTACGACGCAAAGGTTGCGCAGGAGTTTGCAAACCGCATGCTCGACAAGGGCGTGTACGTGACCGGCTTCTCCTACCCCGTCGTGCCGATGGGCAAGGCGCGCGTCCGCACGCAGATCTCCGCGGGTCACACCAAGGAGGACCTCGACTTTGCCGTCAAGTGCTTCGGCGAAGTCAAGAAAGAAATGGGACTGTAACCCTTTCGCTCCGGTCCGTTGAACGCTGTTCGACGGACCTTTTTTTGATGGGATCGCATCAAAAAATGCGCGGAATTTATGCTGGTAATCCGTTCGGGATTCGGGTATACTGGAAGACAGAACAGTTTGATATCGGAGGAAACTATGAAGATCGCAGTCATCACCGGCGCGTCCAGCGGCATGGGCAGAGAATTTGTGAAGGCAATCGACAAGGCGTTCGACCTCGACGAGCTTTGGGTAATCGCAAGGCGTGCCGAGCGGCTCGAATCGCTCAAACAGGAATGCCGCACGTCGGTCCGCGCGCTCAGTTGGGATCTTTCCGCGCCGGAAAATCAGCATGCCTATAAGGCGCTTTTGGAGGAAGTAAAGCCCGAAATCGGGCTTCTCGTCAACGCGGCGGGCTACGGACTGTTCGGCGCCGCCGAGGACCTTGACGTCGAAAACCAGCTCGGCATCGTCGCGCTGAACGACACGGCGCTTTCCGCCGTATGCCTTTACTCGCTCCCGTATATGAAGCGCGGCGACGCGATCGTGAACCTCGGTTCCAACTCGAGCTGGCAGCCGGTGCCGTATATGACGGTCTATGCCGCGTCGAAGGCGTACGTGCTGAGCTTTTCCCGCGCGCTCGGACGCGAATTGAAGCCCCGCGGAATCCATGTGCTGTGCGTTTGCCCCGGCTGGATCAAAACCGAGTTCTTCGACCGCGCAAAGCACGACGACACGATCCGCTATTTCGACCGCTGGTACACCGCTTCCGAGGTTGTGGAGCGCGCGATGAGAGACCTCAAAAAGAAAAAGGCCGTGTCGATCCTCGGTTTTCCGGTGCGCATGCAGGTGCGGCTTGTGAAGCTTTTGCCCGTAAAGCTCGTCATGAACACCTGGTGCCGCCAGCAGGGAAAGGAATAATATGAGAATTATCCGGGCGAGCCTCCGCGATCCTGCGATGGCGGCGGCGACGCTCGTCGACGCGACCGCAGAAGTGCTCAGAGACATTGCGGGACGCGAGTAAACGGAACAGCAAAAGACCTCCCCACGGGGAGGTCTTTATTGTCAGTCCTTATACTTTGCCCGGATCCGGTTCAGCTTGATCCCGTTGTAGATAATCATGAACAGATAGATCCCGAACATGACGCCGAAAAAGAAGCCGAAGAACGTGCTGAGTCTGCCCATGATGCCGTTCATCGCGTTGATCAGATTCGGGATCACGCAGCAGAGGAAGATCACCATGAGCGGGATCAGTCTGGTCCGCGTGACATGCTCTGCCATCTCCACACGGGAAGCGTTGTCACTGAACAGCTCCTCCTCCCCCTCCGTCTTCGCCGCGCTTGCGGGTTTCCGGAAATACAGCCAGCCGAACAAGTGGAAAAAGTATTCCCAGCCGAAGTCCCTCAGCATCTGCAGGTATTCCTCGGTCTGTTCGCCGTTTTTGAAATCCAGCCGGTAAACGACGTCCTCCGGTTCGCATTCTTCAAACGTAAAGAAACACGGCGGCGTCATCTTGACGAGCTTCCATCCGTTCTGATGCTGTTTTCTCAGCCACAGTTCCTCGTCCTCATAATCTGCGATCGTGAAAAAACGGATCTTTGTTTTACGCATCGATATTCACCCCTTTGCTGTTTTTGTACAATCGTTCGATCCTTTTGATTTCGGATTCCAATACTTCTCTGCCGAGTTCCGTGAGCTGATACAAGCGCCGCTTGTCCTCCTCGCTGTAAAAACGGATCAGCCCGTCCTTTTCCATCTTGGAAAGCGTTCCGTACATGGTCCCTGCGCCGATGGTGACCGCGCCGCCGGTCAGCTTTCTCACTTGCTGGCTGATCCCGTATCCGTGCTGCGGCGTCTGCAGGCAGAACAGGATGTAGAAGCCGGACTCAGTCATCGGAACGTAGATCCGCTTGATTTTATCGTTCATAGGTCCTCCTTGACTATCTAAGCTCGATATATCGAACCTCGATGTACATACTATATCGCACTTCGATATACTTGTCAAGTACTGATGATAAAAAAAGACACTTCTTTTTGAAGTGTCTCTGTAAAGTCGCTGCGGCTTATAATGCCGCCATGCGGAAGATGTTCGCCATGTCCTCCTCACGGAGCACCTTTGCGCTGCCGATCTTGCCGCCCGTGGCGATGGCACAGTTTTTGGCAAGCAGTTTGATGTCGTCCTCGGAAGGCGAAACGCCGAGCTCTTTGAGGTTGGTCGGCATGCCGATACTGCGGAAGAAGTCCTCCATCGCCTCGATGCCCTTCAATGCCGTTTCCTCGTCGGTCGCGCAGGGCTTGATCCCGTGGACATACATCGCAAAGCGGACAAAGCGCGTCAGACAGCTGTTCATGACGTACCGCGCCCAGCTGCCCCACATCGCGGTGAGCCCCGCGCCGTGGGTCACGTCGTACAGTGCGCCGAGCTCGTGCTCCAGGCGGTGGCAAGCCCAGTCGCCCGCGTCGTTGCCGCAGCCGGTCAGACCGTTGTGCGAGAGCGAGCCCGCCCACATGATCTCTGCGCGGGCTTCGTAGTTTTCGGGATCGTCGCGCAGCACGACCGCGTAGCGCATGACGGTTTTCAGAAGTCCCTCGGCGATCGCGTCGGTGATCTCCATGCGGTGCCCGTTGACGAAGTACCGCTCCATCGTGTGCATCAGGATGTCCGAGCAGCCCGCCGCGGTCTGATACGCGGGCAGGGTCTTGGTGAGCGCCGGGTCCATCAGCGCGAACTTCGGACGGCACAGGTCGCTGTTTACGCCGCGCTTCTTGCCCTCGTACGAGATGACGCTGCTGTCGCTCATCTCGCTGCCGGACGCCGCGAGCGTCAGCACCACGCCGAGCGGGAAGCATGCTTTCGGCGTGCGGGTGTGCTCATAGAGCTCCCGGACGTCGCGTTCCGGCTCGCCGAGCGCGTACGCGATCGCCTTTGCCGAGTCGATGACGCTGCCGCCGCCGACCGCAAGGATGAAGTCGACGCCGTACGCCTTGCACATCTTAACGCCCTCATAGACCTTTTCCAGCCGCGGGTTCGGCACCACGCCGCCGAGCGACACATAGTCGATCTCCTCCGCCGTCAGCGAATCCTGCACGCGCTTCAAAAGACCGGACTTTTGGGCGCTCTGCCCGCCGTAATGGATCAGGACCTTTTTGCCGCCGAATGCCTTGACCATGGCGCCCGCTTTGGATTCGACACCGTGACCGAACACGACCTTCGTTGGGGTATACAGGGTAAAATCTCCGTTCATAGCTGCCTCCCTGAAATGATGTTCGCATTGCTGCTTTGATTCAGTATACCACAGATCCGTGCCGTTCGTAAAGCGTCCGGCGTTTTCTTTTTTGCCGCAAACAAATCCGTACGAAATAATACGCAAAATACCGGATCATTTTCAAAATGAAGAGGTTCCGGACTTGACAATCTTGTGTCGGTTGCGATATCCTTACAGTGAATCATTATGTACCGATTGCAGTGTTTTGCCGTCGGGTGCGGAGGTTGCGATATGTTGAAAAAAAGTCTGGCTTTGCTTCTCGGTCTTCTGATGCTGTTGACGATGCTGCCCGCTGCGGCAGCTGCGGAAAGCGACGCGGCGGCGGAAACGCCGGAAGGTAAAAAGCCGTTTGTGAAGTCTTCCGAAAGTCAGATGATCTTTTCTTCCGAAGAACTGAAAATCGGAACGAACGAATTCACGATCGCCGAAGGAAACGACGTTGTTTTCCGTCCGTTCACGCCGCATGAGACCAAACAGTTTACCGTTTGTTCCATCGGGGACGACGATACCTGCGGGTACATTCTGGACAGCAACTACAGCGAGATCGCCTTCAACGACGACGGCGGAGACGGTCGGAATTTCAGCATGGACTACACGCTCATCGAGGAACAGACCTATTATATCGGCGCACGGTTCTATGAGCCGGACAAAACCGGAACGATCAGCGTCGTTATCAGCTGCAATGACATGGAACCGTACGAAGGCACTGTGGAATGGAATACGGAAGACGTGCAGTTTAAGGGCAGTACACCGTATGTGGTCGCAAACGGCAGCGCGCAGACGCCGCGGTTTACCGTGAAGGATGCGGATGGCAACGTCGTCGACGAAAGCAAATATACCTACTATTATCGCGAGAACGTGAACGCCGGTACGGGATATGTGTGCGTGCTGATTCAAGACACCAGCATGCTGCGCAGCTGGTTCAAGATCTATCTGCCGGCGACGAGCAAGACTTTCGTGGAGAACACCGACGACGGCATCCGGATCACCTGGACGCCGGTCCCCGGCGCGGACGGTTATGTTATCTACCGCCGCGCATGGAGTACGACCACAAACGGCTGGACCGACTTTTCCCGTTGGGACAATACGTCCGAAACGTTCTATATCGACGGCATCGACGCAAGTCATAAGGTCTATGCCGGTACGCGCTACCAGTACGGCGTCAAGGCGTATTTCCACCGCAGGGAGGATCCGGTCAGCGGCGCAGAGATCGGCGGAAACGTCGGCGACAACTTTAACCTCGGCATGGTCGGTCCCTTAAAGACCACCGTACGCATCACCTCCCGCGAGCTGACGAAGGTCATCGGCGGAAGCAGAAAGATCACCGCTTACTGGACGCCTTCCAAGAACTTCACCGGGTACCATCTGCAGTACGCGACCGACGCCGCGTTCACAAAAAATCTCAAGACGATCACGATCAAGGATGCGAAAGTCTCGTCGAAGATGATTTCCTCGCTTACGAACAGCAAGCAGTACTATGTCCGCATCCGTTCCTATCAGGAATTCGAGGGTATGACCTATTACGGAGCGTGGTCGAATCCGCTTTGGATGACTGCCGGAAGAGCTGAAACCATGATCCCGATGCGCGCCGTTCTTGTCGGCGAAAACAAATACCCCGACAATGAGCTGCGTGGCTGCGTCAACGATATCTACGCCATGTCCGGCATGCTCCGGAATCTCAAATATCCGTATTACACGAAGACGTTGCCGAACGCCGGCAAGGATGATATTTTGAACGCGATCCGCACGCAGTTCAAGAATACGACCAACAGCGACGTTTCCCTGTTCTATTTTTCCGGACACGGCCGCGATGCAGACGGAGACGCAACGTATCTGGGCGCACTGGTATCGGTCGACAGCGAGTATATTACGTTTGCGGAGCTTGCCGCAGAGCTCAATAAGGTCAAAGGTCATGTGATCGTTATCCTTGACAGCTGCTACAGCGGCGCGGCGATCGGCAGAGGTCAGTCTTCGTTTGATCCCGAGGCATTCAACCGCGCGGCGATCGAGGCGTTCTCCGGATATACGTTGGAAGAGGAAGCCGGCGAACGCTCCGGCGAGCTCAGAAAGAACAAGTTCATCGTTATTACGGCGACGCATTCCCGGCAGGGCTCCGAGGAAGGCTATTACAACAACAACGATTACCGGCAGGGCGCGTTTACGGCGGCGCTTCTGCAGGGCATGGGCTGCAGCTATCCGTTCGGCGAATACAGCGGATCCATGCCGGCGGACGTCAACAGAAACAAGAGCATCACGCTGAAGGAGCTTTTCGATTACGCATACAGCACCGTACTTGATTGGACGTCTTCTTCCGATGATCCGCCGCAGCAGGTGCAGTATTTCGGAACCGATTCCACCGTATTGTTTGCGCGGTAACGGTCATCATACAAAGAAGCCGGAGATCTCCGGCTTCTTTTTCGTATCTGTTTGTTTAACCCAGCATCTTCAGAAGCTGCTCCCGCGGGGCATGCGGCAGAAGCGCGGACAGATGATCGAGGATGCGTTCGCGCGATTTGTCCGGCGTGCGCGGACAGAAAAGCGCCGCTTCGCCGAACTGCGCTTCGGGCGTGGTGTAGAGCGCAACGCCCCAGCCGTATTCCTTTCCGAACCGATCGGTCCGATAGACGAAATCCGAGATGCAGATCCAACCCTGCATCATCAGCCGTGTCACGGCTGCGTCGAAGCCCGTATCGCCGCCCTTTCGGTAGTTGCACAGCATCTTCAGGTGCGGCGTCAGGATCGCGCCGTAGGTCCGCACGGCGTCATACAGCGTCCTGTCCTTATAAAAGAGCAGCCCCTCGTCGTACCATTCGTCGAAGGTCATGCCGTTTCGGCGCACGTTCAGAAAGTCCGGGATCCATGCGCGGTCGATAAACCCCGCCTTCTTCCGGAAGAACTTGCCGTACATGCACGCGCCCGCGCTTGCGACGGGACCCTTCCAGTCCCAGACCGGCCAGTCGTCCCGCCCGTCCTTCGACCCGTTGTACCAAAGCTCCGCAGGCGTATGCGCCTCAAGCGAGAAGCCCGGGATCCCGTTTTCAAAGAACGGCAGGAATCCGAAGCGTTCGATCAGCCGCTCCATATCCTCCTTGGAACGGATCATACGGCGTCATCCATTGCTGTCCGAGGAGAACGAGACCGACGACGAGGCGTTCTCGCGGTCGCGGATCATGTGCTGCAGTGTGACGAGGATCGCAACGACCTTCTGCTCGTGTTCGGGGCGGTAGATGTCGATGCAGTATTTGTCGTGCAGCGAGATCATCTTCTGCCCGATGACCGCGATGACGCCGCCGTTTTCGTCATACAGCTGGAAATTCAGTCCGATAATGTTGCCGCGCAGCTGCCAGCCGAGCCCCTCGATGTTGGTGACGTCCTTGATGAGATGCCACAGCTCGTTGGAAAGCTGAAATTCCGTGCCGTCCGCCATTGCAATGAAATGCCGTTCATGCAGGGTCAGGATCTTTTTCCAGATCTTTGCAACGCTGTTGCCCTGCGTGTCAAACAGCTCCGTGCGATCATGCAGGGAGATCGCCTTCGACTGCGCCCGGTACACGACCTCGCCGCGATCATCGGTGATCTCGATGCGGTGATGCAGCGTAAAGACCTTGGTCGAAGTGAACAGCGAGCGCTCCGGTTCGCCGAACGCCGCCACGTTGTTGACGTTTGCCTGCTCGCCTGCCTCTCGGAAGCGATTGAATTTGGAAAATACGCCCATAAGTTACCTCCTTTTATTGTTTGCGCACGGCAAGCATCCGCCGATACGCTTCCTTGTGTCCCTCGGATTCTTCGTAGAAAGCCGCCATATCCCGGCAGGGGAATGCTTCGCACTGCCCGCAGACGGAGATCCCCCGCTCCCGGCAGCATCCGACCGGCAGACATGGATCGTCGCCCCAGACGGCTGCACGGCAGCCGGGGCATTTTCCCGACGTATGATCCGGACACGGCGCACAGTCAACGCCGCAATACGCGATCATCGGATCCGTCATCTGCCCTTCCTCCCCCGTTTTCTCCTTTCAGTATAGCATGTTCTTTCGCAATTTGCACGGCAATTTGAAAGAATTGTGACACGAAAGCAAACTCATTGCCGAACGTATTGCATTTTACGGAAAGTGTGCTATGATAGCTTTAGCACTCGAAGGCTGAGAGTGCTAAAAGCGAATCGAAGCGGCGAATGCCGTTATGATAGGAGGCGAAGCATATGAATGCAAACCGATTCACACAAAAATCCATTGAAGCGATCCAAACCGCACAGCAGTTTGCGGACGCGAACCGCAACACGCAGGTGGAGCAGCTGCATCTTCTGAAAGCGCTGATCGACGAAAACGACGATCTCAACGCGCAGCTTTTCGGCTCGATGCAGATCGACGTTGCGGGGCTCAGAGCCGCGGTCGACCGTGCGATCGAGGGGCTTCTCACCTATTCCGGCGACGGGCAGCAGAGCGGCGTGACGCCGGGTCTTTCCCGCGCGATCGCGGAGGCGGACGCGCAGGCAAAGCGCATGGGCGACGCGTACGTTTCGGTCGAGCACCTGATGCTGGGTCTTTTGGAGAAACCGGACGAAACAATTAAAAAGCTGTTCCGGCAGTTCAACGTCACCAAGGACGCGTACCTTTCGGCATTGAAGGCGGTGCGCGGAAACCGTTCGGTCAACACCGACAACCCCGAGGGCACCTACGACGTGCTGAAAAAGTACGGACAGGACCTTGTGGAGCTTGCGAGAGCCCACAAGCTGGACCCGGTCATCGGACGTGACAACGAGATCCGCAGCATCATCCGCATCCTTTCCCGCAAAACGAAGAACAACCCGTGCCTGATCGGCGAGCCGGGCGTCGGCAAGACGGCGATCGCCGAAGGGCTTGCGCTGCGCATTGTGCGCGGCGACGTACCGGATAACCTCAAGGACCGCAGCCTGTTCTCGCTCGACATGGGCGCTCTGGTCGCGGGCGCGAAGTACCGCGGCGAGTTTGAGGAGCGGTTGAAGGCGGTGCTCGAGGAGATCAAGAAGAGCGACGGCAAGATCATCCTGTTCATCGACGAGCTGCACACGATCGTCGGCGCGGGCAAAACCGACGGCGCGATGGACGCGGGCAACCTCCTGAAGCCGATGCTTGCGCGCGGCGAGCTGCACTGCATCGGCGCGACGACGCTCGACGAATACCGCAAGTACATCGAAAAGGACGCGGCGCTGGAGCGCCGGTTCCAGCCGGTCATGGTCGAGGAGCCCTCCCTGGAGGACACGATCTCGATCCTCCGCGGACTCGAGGAGCGCTACGAGGTGTTCCACGGCGTAAAGATCCACGACGCGGCGCTGATCGCGGCGGCAACGCTTTCCGACCGGTACATCTCCGACCGGTTCCTGCCGGACAAAGCGATCGACCTCGTGGACGAGGCGTGCGCGCTGATCAAGACCGAGATGAACTCGATGCCGAGCGAGATGGACGAAAAGATGCGCCGCATCATGCAGCTGGAGATCGAGGAAACGTCGCTCCGGCAGGACGACGATCCGAAGTCCAAGGCACACCTTGCGGAAATCGAAAAGCAGCTTTCCGAACAGCGCGACGAATTCAACGCCATGAAGGCGAAGTGGGAAGCCGAGAAGGTCGAGATCTCCAAGGTGCAGGCACTCCGCGAGCAGATCGAGACCGTCAACAACGAGATCACCGCGGCGGAAAACGCCTACGATCTCAACAAGGCGGCGGAGCTGAAGTACGGCAAGCTGCCGCAGCTGCAAAAAGAGCTTGCGGAAGCCGAGGCGAAGAACGCGAACCGCGAAAACACGCTGCTCCGCGATCATGTGACCGAGGAGGAGATCGCGCAGATCGTGGCAAGATGGACCGGCATCCCGGTGTCGAAGCTTTTGGAGAGCGAGCGCAAGAAGCTGCTGCACCTCGACGAAGTGCTGCACCGCCGCATCGTCGGACAGGACGACGCCGTGCAGCGCGTGTGCGACGCGATCCTGCGGTCCCGCGCGGGCATTCAGAACCCGAACCGCCCGATCGGCTCGTTCCTGTTCCTGGGACCCACCGGCGTCGGCAAGACGGAGCTCTGCAAGGCGCTTGCCGAAGCGCTGTTTGACAGCGAGCGCAACATGGTGCGTATCGATATGAGCGAATACATGGAACAATACTCCGTGTCGCGTCTCGTCGGAGCGCCTCCGGGATACGTCGGCTACGACGAGGGCGGTCAGCTCACCGAAGCGGTGCGCAGAAAGCCCTATGCGGTGGTCCTGTTCGACGAGGTCGAAAAGGCGCATCCGGACGTGCTGAACGTGCTGCTGCAGGT
>JAZNHI010000015.1:0-37101 GCA_045576895.1 Clostridia bacterium
CGGAAATGGTCGATGCGGATCACGTCAAACCGATCGGCAACTGCCTTCACGCGGCGGCGCCACCACTGGAACCCGTCGGCTTCGTGCTTTGCCCAATCGTAGATCGGGTTGCCCCAAAGCTGGCCGAGCTCGGAGAAGTAATCCGGCGGCACTCCGGCAACGAGCGACGGATTGTGCCGTTCATCCATCAGGAACAGATCCGGATCCGCCCAGACGTCTGCGCTGTCATGCGGGACATAAATCGGGATATCGCCGATCAGCTTGACACCGTTTTTGCCCGCATAGGCGTGCAGCGGTTTCCATTGCCTGTCAAATTCATATTGAATGAAGCACTGGAAATCCACTTCGTCTTTCAGCAGCTCGGTGTATTTTGCAACGGCTTCCGGATTGCGATCGCGGATCTCCGGATCGGGCCAGGCATACCATGCCGCATTGTTGAAATGTGATTTCACGGCGCAGAACAATGCATAGGTATCGAGCCACCAGGCGTTTTCACGAACGAAGTCCGCCATTTCCGACCGGTCAAACCGTGCAAACGCCTTGCGCAGAACGGTAAAACGGTTTTCCCAAAGCTTACCGTAGTCCACACGCGTCGGATCGCTGCCCCAATCCAGATCGCATTCTTCTTCGGTCAGGAGTCCTTCTTCGATCAGCTTGTCCAGATCGACAAGATACGGATTGCCCGCATAGGTGGAACTGCTCTGATACGGGGAGTCCGCATATCCCGTCGGGTTGACGGGCAGCATCTGCCAGTAGGTCTGACCGGACGCTTTCAGAAAATCAATAAAGGCATACGCTTCTTTCCCGAGCGTGCCGACGCCGAATCGGCTCGGCAGCGAGGTCACATGCATCAGAATACCGCAAGCACGTTTCATGACTGTTTCCCTTCTTTCTTGTTTGTGGAAAATTGTGTTTCTATTTTATCACATCTGTGTTATAATACAAGACGAAAATACGGAAGAAGTCGAAAAAATATATATTTAAGGAACAGGAGCGTTATGGAACAGAATCATCTCGTTATGTTATCTCCGGAAGTGGAAGAAGCGATCCGGAAAGGACTTCCGATCGTTGCAATGGAAAGCACGATCATTTCGCACGGCATGCCCTATCCGCAAAATGTGGAGACCGCATTGAACTGTCAGCGCATCTGCCGGGAAAACGGCGCCGTCCCCGCGACATGCGCGGTCATCGGAGGGAAACTCTGCGCGGGACTGACGGACGAGCAGATCGATTACCTCGGCAGGGAAGGACACAATGTGACAAAAGCAAGCCGAAGGGATCTCCCGATGCTGATCGCCAAGGGAATGGACGGCGCAACGACCGTTGCGGCAACCATGATCGTGGCGGCTGCTGCAGGCATCCGCGTATTTGCAACCGGCGGGGTCGGCGGCGTACATCGCGGCGCGGAAACGACAATGGATATTTCCGCAGACCTTGAAGAGCTTGCGGAGACGCCTGTCTGCGTGGTGTGTGCAGGCGCCAAGAGCATTCTTGACCTGAACCTTACGATGGAGTATCTGGAAACCAAGGGCGTTCCCGTGATCGGCTTCGGTACGGACGAGCTTCCTGCGTTCTATACCCGCAGAAGCGGGATCAACGTGCCGTGGCGCAGCGACGATCCGAATGAAATCGCCGGCGCGATCAATGCCTCGAAGGAACTCGGCTATCCCGGCGGCATGCTCGTCGTGAATCCGATTCCCGAGGCGTATTCGATGGACGCCGACGTCATCAACAAAGCGATCGACGATGCGATCGAGGAAGCAAAGGCGCAGGGGATCAAAGGCAAGGAAACGACGCCGTTCCTCCTTGCAAAGATCAAGGACATCACCGGCGGGTCGAGTCTTGCCGCGAACATTCAGCTTGTATACAATAATGTCCGACTTGCGGCAAAGATCGCGGCAAATCTGTAAAACAACCGAATTTCTCCCGTTTTCGGCGGATTCGGCACTTGCGGATCCTGCTGAAATAGGGTATAATACCGTGTAGCATGGAATGAACGGAGGTATTATGAGGAAACGGATTCTTGCGCTGCTGCTGTGTGTATGCATGGCGGTCACGTGTTTCGCATATTCTGCTGCCGATGCTTTCTTGAGCGGCGACGCAAACGGTGACGGAAAGGTTTCCGCCGCCGATGCTGCGCTTGCCCTTCGTTATATTGTCGGATTGGATCACAGGATGACCACTCACGGCAAGATGCAGGCGGATATCGATCTTAACGGATCGATCGATGCGGACGATGCTGCAGCGATCCTGAGACACGTCGCAAGGCTGCAGACGATCGGAACGGTTGAAACGGATGCAGAACTTCTGCAGCGCCTGAATCAAAAATCCATGTTGGATGACCGAAATATGACGGAATGGGTCGCGCGTTTTATTCAAGCCCTTCCCTCGAACAGCCCGTATCGGACGATTCTGTATGAGGGCGCAAAGTACCTCGGCAGACCGTACAGCGAGTTTACATGCGATCAATTTGTTTCGGCGGCTTACAATGATGCGGGGATTCCAAAGACGGTTTACCCGCAGCTGAGCAGCAACAACACGCTGGATTGGTTCCGGGAGAAGGATCGTAAAATACAAGATCCGGACCAAAAGTATCTTCAGCCGGTCGTTATCAAGGGATACGATTCGGGAACGAACAAGCCGATCTTCGATACAAGTAAATGGAAACCGGGCTGCGTTTTGCTTTATACAAACCCGAGTAACAACCGCGGCAACCATCTGGCGCTTTACGTCGGATGTATTGACGACACCGATATTATCATGGATTCCGGGACAAGCGATGGCGTTCGCCTGATTGAACTGTGGGAATACTCGAATTGGAAACTGTCGTATTATATTGATCCGTTGAAATGAAAACAAATAGCAGGCCGGTTGACCTGCTGTTTTTCTGTGTTGTTTTATCAGTGTCGGTTGATAAATTCCGCGTTCAGATGATCCAGAACGCCGCCGTAGGGTAGCGCACCGTTGATTGCACGGGCAGTACAGCGGTTCAGATCGACAAGTTTCAACGTGGAGAATCCGTTCAGTACAATGCGGTACGGATGCGTCGTGTTGCCGACGCTTTCACGACCGCCGATCGTAAAACCGAGATGCGGAATCTCGGACACAAACGCGTCGCATGCTTCCTCGGACACAAACGCCATCGTCAGATGAATGCGGCGTACAAGGTTCAGATCGCCGTCCCTGTGCTGAACGGATTTGATGTATGCAGCGTTTTCGACGGACTGCAGCTTTGCATCGTCTGGAAAGAGCAAGCAATAATACGTAGCGTAATCCGGTTCCGCAACGTGTCCGCAGGTAACGCGCAGCTTCGTTTCCGCGCGGCAGATGGCTGACACCCGATGGATCAGAGCATCGTCGGATGTATAAAAGTAGAACTGGATCAGGTCTTTCATGCCGATGCCGCCGACGAAGATCGCGGCGTCTTCGATCTGTTCGGCAAGAAGATGCTGCAGCGCGTTTGCACGGCGCTCCTCCGCGCGAGAGAATGCGATCGCTTCCGGTTCATGCGGGGCAACGCTGACAAACACGAGCTGCGAGTATGCCAAAGTGGGAAGCAGCTCCCAGTATTGCATATCAACCTGAAAAACCGCTTCCCGCTCGTTCCACTCCCATTCGTATTTCAGCCAATCAGTCATGGATCAGCACAGCTTTGATTCGGCGAACGCCGCTTGACGAGGCTTCTTCCTTTTTGATCTCAAAGCGTCCGAGATCGCCGGTATTCTTTGCGTGCGGACCGCCGCAGATCTCCTTTGAGTACTTACCCATCGTATAGACCTTGACTTTTTCGCCGTACTTGCTTTCAAAGAGACCGATCGCGCCTTGCGCCTTCGCTTCTTCGACGGTCATTTCCTCGCAGGTGATCGGGACCTTCGCCGCAATCGCTTCGTTCACAAGGCGTTCGACTTCCTTCAGCTCCTCCGGCGTAACCTTTCTGCCGAAGCTGAAATCGAAGCGCAGACGCTCCGCGGTGATGTTGCTGCCCTTCTGCGAGACCGTGTCGTCGTTCAGAACCTTCCGAAGCGCCGCCTGCAGAAGATGCGTTGCGGAATGCAGCGCTGCAGTCGCTTCGCTGTTGTCCGCCAGGCCGCCCTTAAAGCGCTGTTCGGCGCCCGCTTGGGATTTCTTCTGATGCTCCTCAAACGCGGCGGCAAAGCCCTTCTCGTCAACCGTAACGCCCTTTTCCTTCGCAAGTTCCACGGTGAGCTCGATCGGGAAGCCGTAGGTGTCATAGAGGTGGAAGGCAGATACGCCGTCGATCGCCTGACCGTCGAGGTTCGCAATCAGCTTGTTGAATTCCTTCAAGCCCTTCTTCAGCGTGTCGGCGAAGCGGTTTTCCTCCTTGCGAAGCTCGGAGAGGATCTTTTCACGGTTGTCAATGAGCTCGCTGTAGACCTCGCCGTACTGGTCGATGATCTTTTCCGCGATCGTGCAGAGCGCATAGCGCGGCATGTTAAGCTGCGACGCAAAGCGGATGCTGCGGCGGATGAGGCGGCGGAGGATATAGCCCTGGTCGACGTTCGACGGGGTCACGCCGCGCTGATCGCCGAGGATGAACACGATGCAGCGGGTATGGTCCGCAATGATGCGGAACGCGCGTGTCGTTTCGGGATCGTCTTTATAGCCCTTGTGCGAAAGCTCCGCGATGAGCGCGATGATGCCGGAGAACGCGTCGGTGTCAAACACGCTTTCGACGCCCTGCAGCGTGGCGACCGTGCGGTCGAGGCCCATGCCGGTGTCGACGTTCTTCTGCTCGAGCGGTTCAAAGACACCGTCCGCGACCTTGTTGTACTCCATGAAGACGTTGTTCCAGATTTCGAGGTACTTGCCGCAGTCGCAGCCTGCCTTGCAGTCGGGACCGCATGCGGGTCTTCCGGTGTCGTAGAAGATCTCGGTGTCCGGACCGCACGGACCGGTTTGTCCCGCGGGACCCCACCAGTTGTGCTTCTTCGGAAGATAGACGATATGCGAGGGATCCACGCCCATTTCGACCCAGCGGTCGTGTGCCACTGTGTCGCGCGGCGCGTCCTTGTCACCCTCAAAGCAGGTGAAATACAGCTTGTCCTTCGGAATACCGAGCCATTTTTCGTCGGTCAGGAATTCCCACGAAAACGCAATGCTTTCTTTCTTGAAATAGTCGCCGAGCGACCAGTTCCCGAGCATTTCAAAGAACGTGCAGTGCGAGGAATCGCCGACTTCGTCGATGTCGCCGGTGCGGACGCATTTCTGCACGTCGCAAAGCCTTTTGCCCTCCGGGTGTTTTTCGCCCATCAGATACGGTACGAGCGGATGCATACCCGCCGTCGTAAAGAGCACGGTCGGGTCATTTTCGGGGATCAGGGAGGCGGAGGAGATGACCGCGTGTCCCTTGGACCGGAAGAAGTCCAGATACAATTGACGCAATTCTTTTGCGGTTAATGAACGCATGATACATATTCCTTTCGTAAAAAAACGATCAAAACTAATTGTATGAAAAATCCTGCAATTTGTCAATGAAAAACCGCCCTGTTTACACAGAGCGGCGAAAGATTTTTACTTATTCCGCCTCGGTATACAGGATATCGTGGCTCAGCGGCGTATAGAAACGCTCGCGCACGCGGTCCGGATCGCGCGTTTCGCCCATGATCCACATGAGCTTCGCAACCGCCGCTTCGGTCGTCATATCGTATGCTTCAATGATGTTCTGCTGCTTCAAGGCGTGTCCGACTTGATAGACGGTCAGATTGCTGCCTTCGTTCTGGACCTGCGTGGTGATGACGATCAGCTTGCCTTCCGAAACGCCCTTGTCGATCGCCGCGCGGAAGCAGCCGTTCGTGCCCTCGGGCAGTCCGCCGACGCCGAAGCTTTCGATGATGACGGCGTCGTATCGATCGAGTGCATAGGAGAGCATACCCGCGTCGGAGCCGGGGATCAGCTTGACAAGCCCAACGCTGCCGTTCAGTGTGTGCGAGAACTTCGCGCGCTCACGGTAGCCGAGGTCGATGTAATGCAGTACGCGTCCGTCCTGCAGCACGGCAAGCTCAGGATAGTTGATGCTCGCAAACGCCGAAAAGCTCTTGCTCCGCACCTTCTTTGCACGCGTGCCGAGGATGACGCTGCCGTTGAACACGATCGAAACGCCGCAGGCGCGGTCGTCGCAGGCATAGGTGAATGCGTCCAGAAGATTCTGTTTCGAGTCGGTCACGTCCATGCTGATGGGCTTTTGCGCGCCGGTGAGCACGATTGGCTTTTTCGAGCGCCGTGCAAGGTAGGAGAGCGCGGCGGCTGTGTACGCCATCGTGTCCGTGCCGTGACTGACCACAAAGCCGTCATACGAATCGTAATATGATTCGATGCACGACGCGATTGTGAGCCAGTTTTCAGGCGTCATGTTCGTGCTGTCCACGCTCATGAGCTGCATGCACTCCACGTCGCAGATCTCGCTGACGCGGGGGATGTAATTCAAAAGCTGATTCGAGCCGAGCTTCGGCGCAAGCCCGTCGGCTGTCATTTCAGAGGCGATCGTACCGCCCGTTCCGATCAATAATATCTTTTTCATGCTTTCAGTATAGTCCATTTATACCGAAAAAGCAATACAAAAACAGAGCCGCAAACGCGACTCTGTGTTTTGTTGGAGTTCAAAGTTGTTCTTACAGACCGTAGCGCTTCTTGAAGCGATCTACTCGTCCGCCGCTGTCGACCAGCTTCTGACGGCCCGTGAAGAACGGGTGGCACTTGCTGCAGATTTCGACCTTCAGCTCGCCCTTGGTGGAGCCGGTAAGGAAGGTCTCGCCGCAGGCACAGCGCACGACCGCTTCGCCGTAAGACGGATGAATATTTTTCTTCATGTATTATCACTCCTTCGTCGTGTAATGCATTACCATCGGCTATTATACCATGCCGTCCGAAAAAAGCAAGAAAAATTTTGCTGTTTTCATAACATTTTTTCGGAAGTCCTCCATTGCGCAAATCACAACATTCCTCCATTGCGCAAATCACAAAATATGCTTGCATATCGGTACAAATTGTGCTAAACTAAATATGGTATGCGACACGAATCGAATACATAATCCGGCTGAACAGCACTCATGTAGGTATATGCGAATTGCCCTTGGCAAAAGCGTACGGCTCCATGAGCACGCCTATCTGAGTTGTGTGTTCGATTTGTGTCGCAGCAAAGGAGCTTGCGTTTTTCGTGCGCGGCTCCCGCTGCGCACTTTTAATTTTTGGAGGAGGAAGCAAGATGAAAAGGAGAATCTGGATCCCGATCGTGTGTCTGATCCTGATGTTCGCGCTGATCACTTCGGCGGCGGCGGAGGGCAACGTGTATGAGCTCGTGACGGACGTCTCGCAACTTGCCTCGGGCGATACGATCACGATCGTCAGCGACGACGGGGCGAACTATTTCGCGTTCGGACCGGACTTTTCCGGCGTACAGATCAGGATCTCCGACGGAACCGTCAGCGAAAAGGACGGAATGGTGCGGATCACGCCGGAAGAAACGAACGGCGGTTGGCTGCTCAAAACGGAGAACGGCTATTTCGCAGTCGTGACGGGGACGCTTTCGTATGTTTCCGACCGTGCGGACGCCACGGTCTTTTCGATCTCCGTCACATCGAGCGGCGACGCGCACATCACCTGCGACGCGGGACAGCTCGCATATGCCGAGGTCGACGGCGCGTACCGCTTCGTCTGCGGCGCGGGCAACGAGGTCCGGATCTACAGCGCGTCCTTTGCGCACGTGTTCGGCGACAACCTGTTCTGGAAATATGAAAACGGCAAGCTGACGATCGGCGGCGAAGGCGAGATGCCCTCCGACACGCCTTGGTGGGACAGAGACGTCCGGGAAGCAGTCATCCTTGACGGCGTCACAAGCGTTGCGGACAATGCGTTTAACTGGAGCAGAGACCTCAGCAAAGTAACGCTTTCAAACACCGTAGAGACGATCGGCTACAGAGCGTTCAGCTACTGCGACAAGCTGAAAGAGATCACGATCCCGGACAGCGTCGTTTCGATCGGCGCATACGCTTTTGAAGGCAGTTCGAACCTTGCCGAGATCCATATCGGAAGCGGCGTCAGATCCGTATACGGCTTGGGCAGCTGGCTAAGGAACTCGTTCTATGATACTGCCTGGTTGAACGCACAGCCGGACGGGCCGGTTTATCTCGATTATGTTTTTCTCGGTTACAAAGGCACTGCCGCGCAGATCGTCAGACCGAAGGCAGGTACGACTGTGATCGCAAACTACGCGTTTTTCCAGGAGCCGATCGAAAAAGCGGTTCTTCCCGACAGCGTGGAGTATATCGGCGGCAGTGCGTTCGGACACTGCAGTGAACTGAAGGACGTTTCATTTGGACAGAACGTCGTCAGCATCGGGGAAAATGCGTTCTATGCAGATGCAAAGCTGACGTCGATCACGATCCCGGACAGTGTGACAAGCATCGGACAGAACGCTTTCGCCGAATGTACCGGGCTGACGGACGTTACGCTTCCGTGCAATCTCGAGGTCATCGAATCCAGCCTGTTTTACGGCTGTACCGGTCTGACGGAGATCACCGTTCCGGACAAGGTGACGCGCATCGGGGTCACTGCGTTCGCAAAGTGCAGCGGATTGACGACGGTCTATCTCAGCCGCAGCGTTGCGGCGATCGAATGGAAGGCGTTCGAGGATTGCGATCTTTTGACGGACGTATATTATGACGGAACCAGATCCGACCGCGAACGGCTGCTGACGATCGCTGAGAGTTCGAATCCCGATCTCATGAACGCGACATGGCATTATCTGACCGCTTCGGTTGAGGGAACGGTCGAATGGAACGCCGAGGACGTCAAGTACAAGGGTACGACCGCATACGTGATCGCAAACGGCAGCGCGCAGACGCCGCGGTTTACCGTAAAGGATGCGGATGGCGTCGTGATCGATCCGGCATACTACGATTACGAGTACCGCGAAAACACCAACGCGGGCACCGGCTACGTGATCGTAACCTTCAAGGGCGATTAT
The DNA here is from genome assembly GCA_045576895.1 of Clostridia bacterium. Lineage (GTDB taxonomy): Bacteria > Bacillota > Clostridia > Christensenellales > CAG-138 > UBA3792. The sequence continues at coordinate 8,984 of JAZNHI010000015.1, forward strand.
GAGGGAACCTGCCGCGGCGTGTTCAAGATCTATCTGCCCGCGACGACGACCACGACGGTCGAAAACGTATCGAACGGCATCAAGCTTACATGGAGCGCGGTCGCCGGCGCGGACGGCTACGTCATCTATCGCCGCGCATGGAGCAGCACGACGAACGGCTGGACGGACTTTGTGCGCTGGAACAACACGACGGCGTTGAACTGGACGGATACGAAGGTCTACGCCGGTACGCGCTACCAGTACGGGATCAAGGCGTACTTCAACCGCAGAGTCGATCCGGTTTCCGGCGCGACGATCGGCGGCAACGTCGGAGATAATTACAACCTCGGCGAGGTCGGACCTTTGAAGACGACCGTACGCATCACCACGCGTACGCTGAACAGTGTGACCGCGGGCAAAAAGCAGATGACCGTCAAGTGGAGCGCGAGCAGCGTCTTTACGGGCTATCAGATCCAGTATGCCACGAACAGCGCGTTTACGCAGAACGCAAAGGCGATCAAGATCACAGACCCGAAGACGGCGCAGACCGTGATCAAGAACCTGACGAAGGGCAAGACCTATTATGTGCGCATCCGTTCGTATCATGAGTTCAACGGCATGACGTACTTCGGCGAATGGTCGAATGTGAAAAGCTGCAAGGTGAAGTAAGCATGAAAACAAACACGGGAGAGCGGATCGCTCTCCCGTTTCCTTTTGCGCGGCGAAAGCCGCATATCGTATTTGAATGTCAAATATATCGTGCTTGCGTAGGCAAGTATCTCGTTCTGCTTCAGCAGAATATCGCTGTATGATGCCGGGCAGCGGCGATATGCCCTGCAGGCGTGATATACCTTCGGCACGATATACCTTCGGCACGATATGCCCTGCGGGCATGCGCTTTACTGTCCGTAGCGGTTCTGCTGGACCTGCTTCGAGGTGAAGCCCTCCTTTTCGAAGATGCGGACCCATTCCTTCAGACGGACGAGGAATTCCTCGTTGTTCGGCGTCTTGTCCATCATGGAGACAAGGTTTTCCGTGACGTCGCCGGTGCCACCGTTTGCAAGCATCCGACGCAGCATGCGTACACCGTCGAGCTCGGTTTTCGTGAGCAGCAGATCGTCGCGGCGCGTGCCAGACTTATAGACGTCGATCGCGGGGAAGATGCGCTTTTCGGAGAGCTTGCGATCCAGATGGATCCCCATATTGCCGGTGCCCTTGAATTCCTCGTAGACGATGTCGTCCATGCGGCTGCCGGTTTCTACGAGTGCAGTTGCGATCACGGTCAGACTACCGCCGTTTTCGATGTTGCGCGCGGCGCCAAAAAAACGCTTGGGCTTGTGCAGCGCGCCCGGATCCATACCGCCGGAAAGCGTGCGGCCGGTCGGCGGGATCACGAGGTTATAGGCGCGCGTGAGACGGGTGAGGGAGTCCAAAAGGATCACGACGTCGCGTCCGTCCTCGACCAGACGCATGGCGCGCTCCTGTACCATTTCCGCAATGCGCGTGTGATGCTCGGGAAGCTCGTCGAACGTAGAAGCAACAACCTCGCCTTTGATGCTGCGGCGCATGTCAGTGACCTCCTCGGGACGCTCGTCGATCAGCAGGACGATGAGATGCGTGTCGGGATAGTTTTCGGTAATGCCGTTTGCAATCTGCTTCAGAAGTGTCGTTTTGCCTGCCTTCGGCTGCGAAACTATCATGGCGCGCTGACCCTTGCCGATCGGTGCGATCAGGTCGATCAGCCGCACGGAGAGGTTGTTGACACGTCCCGGCGTTTCGAGCGTATAGCGCTCGTTCGGGAAGATGGGAACGAGATCCTCGTAATTGACGCGGTTCACGGCATTCTCATCCGGATCCTTACCGTTCACGCGATCGACGTACAACAGCGCTTCGTATTTGTCGCCTTCACGGCGCGCGCGGGTGCGTCCTTCGACGAAATCGCCGTTTTTCAGATTGCAGCGGCGGATCTGCGCGTTTGCGACATAGACGTCGTTGGGACCGGAATCGTAGTTCGAAACGCGAAGAAAGCCGTAGCCCTCCATGATCTCCAGAACGCCGGCTGCCGTGCCGGTTTCGGGAAGCTGTATAGGTTCTGCGAGCTTTTGTTCGCCGTCCGGCGCATGATACTGCGGACGGTTGTTTCCCTGACGGAAATTGCGGTTCCGGTTTTGCGGACCGTTTTGCTGACGGTGGTTATTCCGCGAATACTGCTGACGCTGTTCGACGTTCGTGTGCTCCTGCTGTTTCTCGGCTTCAGACGTTGACAGATCGGTCGCAGAGATCGGTTGAGATGCTTCGGCATGCGGCAGTTCTGGAGACTGTTCGAGTGCAAGAACAGGGGCCTCCGGCGCAGATTCCTTCTGCACGGGACCGGTCTGCTGCATTTCGTCCGTTTTTGCCGGCCTGCCGCGCTTTCGCTGCTGCGGCGCTTTCGCTTCGGATGCAGGCGTATCGGTTTTCTCTTTTGCCGGTCTGCCGCGCTTTTTCTTTTCTGGCGCAGGCGCCTGCAGCATCTCGATGAGCTGCGCTTTTTTATATTTGCGGTAAGAGGGAATACCGTGCTGTTTTGCAAGATTATACAGCTCGGCGATCGTCAGTGTTTCCAGTTCGGTTTGATTCACAAATAGCCTCCGATATAGAATTGATTGCCTTGGGATTGCAGTAAAAGGATATTGAAATGCGGATTTGCTGATACCTATTTTATGGGTGAAAAACCGACTTGTCAAGCGCTTCGACAAAAATAGCGAAGTTTCGTTTCCGATTTTAGCGTAGGAACAGAATGCGGTGCATACAATGCATCAAAGACAGGGAGGTGTCTCTATGGAAAAGCATGAAAAGGAACTGATGCAGCCTTCCGCACACAGCGTATTGATCGAAGGACGCAGACGAATGCGGATCACCGGCGTTGTAGACGTCGAAAGTTTTCAGGAAGACGAAATGACCGTAGTCACACAAGCGGGCACACTGACGATTTGGGGCGACGGATTGAAGCTCGGCAAGCTGAACCCGGAGGACGGACAGGTCCTTTTGGAGGGGAATATCGCTTCGATCGAGTACGAACAGCCGGAACCGGAACGCCGTCCGTTCTTCTTCAAGCGCAAATGATCGACGTCACTGCACAGCCGTATGAAGCGCTGCTGCTGTTTCACGGAGGAGCTGTTGCAGGACTCTGTTATCTGCTGCTGCGGGTTGTCCGGAACCGATGCGGTTCGAGACTTGTGACGCATCTCTGCGATGCGGTATTCGTCGTCGTGCTGTTCGTTTTGCTTGCCGGATACCTGTATACGGCGAATTACGGCATGGTGCGCGGCTTTCTTCTTGCGTCGTTTGTGCTCGGTTTTGCGGCATTCTATATGCTGTTTGCACCGATGTTTGCACGAATATCACAAAAAATACGCAAAAAATAGGTTCCGTTTTGGTAAATCATCTGTTATACTGTAGCTATGGAAAGTTCGCCGAAAAGAATCGTCAGAACGATTCGATTCAAATTGATACATTTTATTCTTGTTCTGATCGCATGCGTGATCATTTTGTTTGTCGTACTGATCCCGCAGCGGCTGCGGGTCCGTTCGGCAAGAGATGAGTATAACGCACGCGTGGAAGAGCTGAATCAAACCAAGCGAACCTATGCGCAGGAGCGTGAGAATCTGCAGTTTATGCGCACGGACACATACAAGATTCAGCAGGGCATGATCAAATACGGCTGGCATTATCAGGAGGATAAGATGATCCTCGATGAAAGCGCCGCATCGGTGACAGAATGAATCCCTCGATTGCAGTGATTGATATCGGCAGCAACTCCGTTCGGCTGATGATCGCCGGAACGGAGAACGGACGCGTACGCCGGATTTCAAAGAACCTCTGTACGACGCGTCTTGCCAAGGGAATCGATGCAACGGGCTGCCTTGCGCCGGACCGCATGAGGGACACCGTCGAGGCGATCGATACCTTCTGTCGATCGGCGAAAACACTTGACGTTCCGATCATCACATACGCGACAAGCGCTGTACGCGACGCCGAAAACAGGGAAACATTTGTTTCGCTTGTGCGGAAAAAGAGCGGGATAGACGTACGCGTTCTGTCCGGAGAGGAGGAAGGCGCTTACGCGTTTTCCGCCGTAACGGGCGGCGAGGGAACGGTATTCGATATCGGCGGAGGCAGCTTTCAGATCGTGACCGAAAAACGTGCGCTGAGCTTCCCGTGCGGCTGTGTCCGCGCAAAGGAACAGTGCGATGCAAGCGATCCGCAAATCCTGTCGGACAAGCTGTCAGACTGGATCGACGCCCGCGCAGAGGTCCCGTCCGCCGTACCGCAGCCGGTATACGGCGTCGGCGGAACGATCACGACGATCGGCGCGCTTTTGGCAAAGCAGGATCGATTCGATCCGTCCGGATTGCACAGGATCACATGCGACGAACTCGATCGGCTGCTGCAGGTCCTTTCGGGAATTCCCGAACCGCTGCGGATGAAGCTGCCGCTTCTGACGCGGAGAGGCGACGTCATTCTGCAGGGCATGACGATCCTGCGGTACCTGATGGAACGGACGCATACGGACTGCGTGATTCCGTCGGACAGGGACGGAATGGAAGGGATCGCCGAAGCATACCTGAACGGCAGTCGTGCCGAACGGACCGATGGGAGGAATATCGGATGAAGAACAACGAAAAATTCTGGAAGATTGCCGAGATCGTTCTCGGCGCGATCGGCGCAGCGCTGCTGATCCTGATCCTTGTTCTGCGGATCATGGAAAAGGATGTATCGACGCTGTCATATGCGATCGTCGGCATTGTGATCCTGTTTCTGATCGCCGATGAGTTTGCACGATCGATCCGCAGACGGCGTGAAAAGGAAGAGGCTGCACACGAGAAAGCGGAGCATCCCGATGAAGGGACGCCGGAAACAGCGCTTCCAAAGGACGCGTTTGAATTTGAACAGGAACAGGATCAAAAGAACCCGTGAGTGCCGAGAAGTTTTCCACCCACACAGAGCTTCTGCGCTGTCCCGCGTGCGGGGCGGCGTTTTCGCGCTGCGGTTCTTCGCTTCGCTGCGAAAAAGGTCATACGTTCGATCCTTCGAAGAAGGGCTGGATCAACTTCGCACCGAACGCAGCGCCGTCGCGATACGGATCGGCGCTGTTTGAGGCACGTCGAAGAATTCTGGAAGGCGGGTTTTACGATACAGTTCTTTGCGCGATCCGCAGCGCCATGCCGGAACACCCTGGAACCGTTCTGGATGCGGGCTGCGGCGACGGTACGTTTACAAAAGCGCTGCAAGGCGATACGACGATCGGGCTGGATCTTTCCAAGGATGCGATCCGGCTTGCCGCATACGGCGGAGGTCCGATCCTCTGGACGGTCGGCGATCTGACAAGGCTCCCGCTGAAAAACGCATCCGTCGATGTGATCCTGAATCTGTTTTCGCCTGCGCATTACGCGGAGTTTGCGCGCGTGCTGAAACCGGGCGGAAAGCTCCTGAAGCTTGTGCCGCAGGAAGGATATCTCCGGGAGATCCGTGCATTGATGGCGGATCGGCTGCACCGTGAAGCCTATTCAAACGATGCGGTCGTTTCACATCTTTCCGCGCAGTTTCACGTAGCGGATCGCATTCGTATTTCCGAGTGCTATTCGCTCACGGAGGAGCAGGCGAGGGATTTTCTTTTCATGACGCCGCTGACCTTCGGCACGGATCCGGGGATGCTTGACGCTAGTCTGCTCAAAGAGATCACGATCGACGTCGAGCTGCTGATCGCCGACAGACCGGATGAATAACGAAGTATTACACCTGCGAATCGGAATCCGCGCTTTGCTGCAGTGCATGCAGCTGCGCGGTCATTTTTTTGGATTCCGACACCTGACCGAGCCACATCATGAGCACGGCGAGAACGTAGATCACCAACACGGTACCGCCGATGAGAAGGATCAATTCGGGACGTTTCGTGTCAATGGAAGGGCTCATAAACGATATCAGCATCATCACGCCTTCGATCAGAACAAGCTGGATCGCGTGCCGAATCAGTACCTGCTTCACCGACAGCTTTTTTCTCGAGTAGGTCACAACGGTCGGCAGCGTACACAGCCCCGCCACATATAGCGGACTCAGCAGATCAATGTAACGGATGTGCAGCAATACGCCCGGTTCTGCAACGGTTCCGACGATGCTCTGTGCAAGCAGGATCATCACGGTCAGGAAAAAGAACAGCCGGATTCTTGAAACAATAAAATCTTTAACGGTCATATTCCGTATCTCCCTTCAGCGCCCGCTTCAGATCGGGAACATATTTTCTCGTAATGATCACCTGCTCGCCGGACCGCAGCATCGCAGAGAATCTGCCGTTCAGCGCAGGACGTATGGATTCGACCTTCATCAGGTTCAGAAGCATGGATTTTGAGATGCGCAGATAATGCTTCGCTTTCAGAACCGATTCGAATTCATAGATCTTCTGCTTCGTTTCGTATACCTTGTCTTTGGTGTACAGAAACACCTTGTTGTCGACCGATTCAATGTAAAAGATATCGGTCAGAGGGACTTCGTACTGCCGATCGTCGATCGAACCGGTGAGCTTTCCCTGCCGGGATTTCACGAATGCGACGATCTCGCGCACTTCGTCTGTGACGGCGTAGCAGAAGATCTCCACACGCTCGGGATCGCCGCGTTCGATTTTGGTAAGTTTTGTCAGCATGATTCAGTATTCCGCCCGGATGTCGAGCGTGCCGATTCCTTTCAGATAGAAGTCAAACCAGCGCAGAACGAGACCGTTCAAACGGTACATAAACGCTTCGTGATCGATGTCATTCGAGCCGAGCATGGAGGCAAGAAACGGGGAGAAAAGAGGCAGATCGGTGAAATCCATGTGCTCGCAGTCTCCGAGCAGCACCTGCTTTCCGTCTTTTGCATGCTCGATCACGTATCGATTCACATGAGCGGATTCAAGTTCGTCCTTTGCTTGTTCGATTTCACTATAATCCGATTTCTTTCCAAAATCAAGCACCGGAACCGAATACGGTTCTTCATTGAACAGGCAAACGCCGTTTTCAAGCCCTGTGATCTCACCGAGCATTGTTCCGTCGAGGACAATCACAGCGTCGACGTCGCTGCGTACTCTGCCGATATTGACCGCTGTTGCACCGCCCATCGAATGCCCGATGACGCCGATGCGGTCCGTGTCGGTCATCTTCAGCACGGAGAGGATCTCCGCTCCGTTTTCGGTATGCCACGCCGCATCCAATGCACCGGCTGTTTTTGCCGTCCCGATCGTATCGAGCACAAAGTTGACGTCTCCGGTCCGGATCGACATCCACTTTTCGAAGAGCACATACGTGTCTTCCGTACTCAAAACACCGTTTGTTACATCGATTGCCTCCGAGAGAAATCCGGTGTCTACGGTCACAAGTTCACCGCGGCTGTTCTTTGTAAAGAACGCGTGATGCGGATGATCGAGTGCAGCAACGACATAACCGTGACTGACCAGCTCGGCATAGGTGGAGTAATTGCTCTGATAGTAGCCGAACGCGCCGTGCGAAAAGACGATCAGCGGGAAGTCGCCCTCCGCATCCGGATAGTAGAAATGAACGGGCACTTCGCGGTTCGAGCCTTCGCCCTCAAATGGGTCGATCCGGTTCGCATCCGTAAGGACGACGCTGCTTTCCCGCACAGCATAATCGCCGGTCGTTTTGAGCCCGCCGTAATTCGTGAAAACAAACGCGGGAACAAGCGCGAATCCGATCATGAAAACGGACAGCAGTCCGCTTGTGATCACACGCGCCTTTTTTGCGCCGCCGTTCACTTTTCTGCGCTTGATCAGCCAGCACAGAGCGGCGATCAGAAGCAAAATATCGATCAGGATCAATGCGCCGACATAACGCCATTTCATGTGCGTCAGAGGAAGAAGAATGACACCGAGCAGCAGTACGAATTCGATCGCTCTTGTCAGAGCGCGGTTACGGAGCCACAATGCTTTTTCGTTCTGCTTTGCAAGCGTCAGCACGATGAGTGCGGTTTCGAGACAGATCGTAAGAATGATGAAGATGAGTTGCATAAGAATACTCGCCTTTCCTGTTTGATTTCGAGGCGAGTATACGGGACGTATTCGAAATTAGCAAGAGATTCGGAGGTAAGATGCAAAAAGCCGCGGCAAGATGCAAAAACGATCGCTTTCGGACGCTCAAGCGCCTGCTTTGCGGACGTTTGCCGCATGCTCGGCATCGGGAAGCCCGAGCACGTGCGAAAGGCTGTCTTTGAAATAAACACAGGCGCGGTTTTCGCCGTTCCATTGCAGTGATGCGGCAATCCATTGTCCGTCGAGTTCAAACAGAACAGCGCATTTATAGAAGCTGTTTGTGCTGCCGAGCCAATTTGTGAGCATGGAGACTGCGGCGCTGCGATCGGGATCCTGCAGCGGAAGCGACATTTCCGCGTGGTTTTCTCCCGCATCGAACAAAAGCGTCAGATCCTCCCCGGTTGCCGCATTCCGGATCCTGTAAGCGGTGCCTTCCGTGAGCATCGGACGGATCGTGTTCCAAGAGATTGAATTGCCTTTTTGCGTGATCGATCCCTGCGCGGAGAAGCTCAGCGGAACCCAGGCATGAAAATCGATGCGTTTCGCGTTACGCGTGAAAAGCGAGTCGGCAGTTTCGCGACCGACGCTTCCGTCGTTCATCAATCCGGATGCAGCCTGATAGGACATTACAGCGGCTCTTGTGACGGTGCGGTAGCTTCCGGTCGGTTTATAGGTATAGAAACCAAGGTCGAACAGCCGTGTTTGAATACGCACGACGTCTTCGCCCGTGTCGCCCTGTCGGATCAGTTTCTCGCCTTCATCTGCCCGGACGCCGAATACCGGCAGCAGGAGCAGGATCAGCAGGAAGGGAAGGATACGTTTCATATTTCGCATTATAACATACCTCAGTACGCTTGAAAAGTCCGGATTTCGGTGATACAATCAGCAGGGAGGTGATTCTATGCGCTGCAGCTGTCAACGGTGCGGAACCTACATGGTGCAGGATGAAAAAGGCGTGCAGAGCCGCTGCATCTGTCCCGAGTGCTTTTTTGTCTGTTCCGCTTGCATCGGAACATCCGGCGGACAGCCTCTTGATGTGGAATCCCTGCGCATGCTTGCGCTGCTGCGGGAGGCACAGGGCGACGGGCATATCGATGACGATGACGAGTAACAGACCTATACATCTACGGTAAACAAAACGCTCGGATTCGAAACATTCAGCGTGGAAAACCCTGCAGACCTGATCTCTACAAAGCCGTCCGCCGGAACGACCGTCCCGTTTACGACGGTTTCCGAGGGACAGTAAAGAAAGATAAACGCATGCAGCGTCAGGGCGTGATCGCCGATCGGCAGGATCCGCATCTCGCCGCGCGCGCCTTTCAGCATCAGATTGAGATCCCGACCGCTTCCGCGGCAAAGAATGTCCTCTTCACCGGAAAAACAGAGGACGTCGCCCTTCGGCAGAAAACGCCAGTGACCGTTTCGCTTCAGATAAAACCCTTCGCAGAGCGGCGTCAGATAGCGCGTAACGCCGTCGAGCCTTGTAAAGCGGGACTCAGGCAGATCGACGCTTGCGGAGCTGATGCGGAACTGGAAACGCCGATCCGCATAGGAACCGTCGGAGGGATAGAGGTACAGCTCGGTGGTCTTTCCGCCGCTCCATTGCATTGTACGAAATGCCGCAGGATGATAAACATGAATATCCATAATTGCCTCATTCATCATTTTCTGTGAAAAAAGGGACTGCCGAACATGGCAGTCCCACTGCGTTATCCTTCACCATCGTCGCTTGGCTGCGGCGTTTCCGGTTTCGGCGTATCGGGCTTGGGCGTTTCAGGCGCAGGCGTATCCGGCTTCGGCGTATCGGGTTCCGGCGTATCGGGTTCCGGCGTATCGGGCGCGGGCGTATGGGGCGCAGGGGTCGTCGGATCGGGATCATCCGATCCATGCGAGGTCGGCGTAGGCGTCGGGTCGGACGGTCCGCTTGTTGCGGAGCCGGAAGGGCTCGGCGAAGCGTCGGGACCGACGATATAGACCGCGGAGAATGCTTTATACGTGGAGGTATCCAGCTTCTTGCGCTCCACAAGTTCACCGTTCAGATAGTATTCCACATAACTCTGCCAGACGGAACCCTTCTGATTTTTGACGAGCTGCTTCTTGTAGCCCGGCTTTTTGCTTTCATCGACGCGGTATTCCACTTCACCGGTCGGACTCAGCGTTTTGATCTTTTTGGGATCCGGGATACGGATCTCGTCATACTGTCCGTTCGAATCCTCAATGATCGGGATGCCCCAAATCTCCATCGTCAGCTTGCCGGCTTTCTTATAATCCGAATTGTCGACGTACGAGATAATGATAATATCGGACTTACTGCTGTTTTGGAATTTGAAGTCGATGATATTGCCGATCGAGTTGATGGTCGCGTCGCGTCCCTTCGAAACATAATCGACGGGCATCGAGTGATTGCGTCGTTCAACGATCTTCATGTCCGCCATGACCGCTGCATTATAGAGCGTGCTGGAAAGCTGACAAACGCCGCCGCCGTATTGCTTTTCATGTGCACCGGCAACGTAAGCGGTTGCGACCTTCCATCCGTTCGCCTTATTGCGGACACCGAGCGTGCCGTTTGCAGAGAACGTTTCGCCGGGATGCAGGATGGTACCGCTGATCAGTCCTGCCCCTTTGAAGATGTTATACTTACGATTGTTGATGCTCTTGTGATAATCGGTCGTCATCGTGCCGCGCAGGACATATTTGTTCTGAATATCTTCGAGCTTGACTTCTGCGGGGGATTCCTTGATCGGCGCGGAGATCGTATCGCCGGGTTTTGCATCCATCAGCGAGGCGAAGAGCTGCTCGCGATCGACGGCACGCCCCGGAACATCGCTGATAAAATCGATCTTGTTTTCGTCTTTGTTATAGGAAACAGAGGCGTCGATGGGCTTCGTATCGTTTGCATCTGCAAAAACGTTTATCTTCTCACGGAGCGAAGCTTCATCGAATGTCAAAAGAACGGGGAAATCCTGTCCGGACGTTCTGATCCGTTCCACTTCGGCAGAAACCGCCTCGAAGCCGTTGTCCTCGCGAACAAGCGCAAATGCTTCGTTAAGCGCATCGTCGAGATTGTCGATCGTTGCGATCGTTTCGCCGGAGAACGATTCGGACACTTCGCCGAATGAAACCTCAACGCGCATGTTCTGCCTTGCCTGCTCGAGCGTGGAAAGCACAGCACTGCGTGCTTGATCAAGCGTCATACCGCCGACGGGTACTCCGTTGACGGTAACGCCTTCCAGCATGGTAGTGCGCTTCAGAATCGCGTTGAGCTCTTCGCGGTGCGGATCGGGTTCCGGCGTCACGATAGAGATCTCTTCGGACCCGCCGTGCACGGGTTGGTTCGGATCGACCAGCTCGCCGGTGCGGGGGTTGTAATCCACGTTCGTTTTGTCGTCCGTCTTTCCGCATGCAAGGCAGAGAATCAGCATCAAAGCGATCAGCGGAAACAGCCAGAAATAATGATTCTTCTTCATACAGTTCTTTTCCTTCTTCATTGATGATATCATTGTACACGCTTTTTTTTAAAAAACCATCCCTTTTGAAAAGCATTTACTAATAAGTTACATTTCAGGCACATCTTTTATACATTTCAGGTGCATCTTTCACCGAAATCCGGATCCGGAGAAGGTTTTTTCACGATCTCTCATATAATAAGACGCATGAAATGCGAAAAAAGTTGCAGTAAAAATCAGATCCCGATCTCATTTTCATTTGTCATATTTTTACAAGGAGTCCCGGCGTTCTGTATCGGAAAAAAAGATGGGCAAACGCAGAGAAATGTGTTATAATATTAAAATAAGTCTATTGTAAGGAAAGGATTCCGAATGAAACTTACAAAGCATTTCCTCGTTCTGTTGCTTGTTTTGCTGCTTGCCTGCTGTGCGCAGCCGGAACCGGAGGCGGAACCGAAGGAACAAATTGCAGAAAGCACCGAAGTACCGACGGCTGTGCCGACGACAGCGACGCCCGCACCGACAGCGACGCCCGCACCGACGGCGACCGCAGTACCGACGCCGGCGCCTACTGTAACGCCGGAGCCGACTCCCTTCGGGATCCTGTGGCTTCCGGATACACAGACGCTTTCCTATTATTTCCCCGAAAAGCTTGAAACGCTCGGTAAGGAAATTGTCGCATTGCGCGATCGGGAGAATCTGATCGCTGCCGTTCATACCGGCGATATCGTAGACAACGGAACGAAGAGCTATCAGTGGGATAATTTTGATCTGTGCCTGAATGCGTTTATCGATCGGATTCCGTTTTACGCGGTTGCAGGTAATCATGATATTGCAAAACCGGATTCAAGCACGTTGCCGCCGGGAGATTATTCCGGATATCTGGAACAGCCGTTTCTGAAACGCTTTCCGCAGGAACAGCTTTACGAGGGCGGCAAGATGCTTTACGGTATCCTGAACGAAGGGACCGACCCGATCCTGCTGCTTTGCGTCGGTTTTGAAATGGGAAAGGAGCCGGAACAGCTTGCGTGGATCGATGAAGTGATCCGATCGCATGCGGACATGCCCTGCATTCTGGCGGTACACGGATATCAGTCGAAACCGGAATGGATCATCCCGTACTGCAGATATATCGAGAACGATGTGGTATCAAAGTATCCGAGCATTCGATATGTGCTGTGCGGACATGCACGCGGTTTCTTCCATGACACGGCCTTGTATGACGACGACGGAGACGGAGAACAGGAGCGTACGGTACATGTATTGATGTTCAACGATCAGGAAGGCGCTTTTCTGTACCGTGTTCTGCGCGTGGATATGATTAAGAACACGATTGCAGTGAAGACTTTTGAGATTGGTACGGACAGAAAGATCCCGGACGATCCCATATTCAGGCAACCGGCGGACTTTACGATCGAGAATGCGTTCTGAGACGGTAAGGAGATTGATATGAAGCAGCGGGAACAGAAATCGCTTTCACCGATGGAGTATGCGATGAAATACCTGACGGTCAAAGACCGTACGGTGTCAGAAATGCAGGCATACCTTGACACGAAGGAATTCGGAGAGGCGGACGTAGATGCAACGGTCGAGCGACTCAAAGAACTCGGCTTGCTGAACGATGCGCGGTACGCACAGCGATTTGCGGAAACGCGTTTGGCGTCGAAGCCGATCAGCAGGCGGCGTTTGTGGGAGCAGATGAAAGGACACGGCCTGTCCGACGCGGATATCGAAGCAGCTCTGGGTACCGTCGGCGATGACGCCGAGGAGGAGAACGCAAACGCGATTGCACAAAAGTTTGTGCGGCAGTTTCATGCTTTGGAGCCGGAAAAGCGCAGAGAACGCGTTTTGTCCCGACTGATCGCGCGCGGCTTTTCATACGACGTCGCGAGAAAAGCATTGGAATCCGCGCTTTCGACGGAGGACGCATGGAGCGAGTCATAACCGCAAAAGAAGCAAAAGCGAAGGACGCCGAAGCGATCGCTTCCGGGATTCCGTCCCGTACCTTGATGCGGATTGCCGCGGAGGGGATCGCCGAGGCGGTCAAATCCCGTTGCCCGAAAGGAAGCATGGTCACGGCAATCTGCGGAACCGGGAACAACGGCGGCGACGGGATCGCTGCCGCACTGTTGCTGCACAAAGACGGCTTCAATGCACGGATCGTTCTGAGCGGGGATGAAGATAGATGTACGCCGGACGCCGCTTATTATCTCGACGCCGCAAAACGTGCGGGCGTCGCGGTATCGACCGAATGGGATCCCGAGGAAGGCGAGCTGCTGATCGACGCGCTGTTCGGCGTCGGACTGAATCGTCCGATCGAAGGCGAGACAAAGGACCTGATTGTGCGCATGAACGAAAGCGGAAAGACGATCGTGTCCGCCGATCTTCCGTCCGGGCTGCATGCCGACGTCGGAACGGTTCTCGGCGCGGCGGTGCATACAGACTGTACGGTCACGATGCAGGCAAGGAAAGCCGGTATGCTGTTGGGACAGGGCCGCGCGCTTTGCGGTGAAGTGATCGTTCAGCCGCTGTACGGGGATGATTCGGTACCGGAACTGTTTTTACAGGAAGAAGCGGATGCTGCTGCACTGTTGCCGAAACGTCCGTTCGATTCACATAAGCGAAAGAACGGACATGCGCTTTTGTGCGTCGGTTCAAAAACCTATCCGGGCGCGGCATTGCTTTCCGCAAAAGCTGCTCTGCGCGGCGGCGCCGGCTTGTTGACCGCCTGCATTCCGGATCCGGTCCGACCGTTTTTTTCCGCGCTTCCGGAAGCGATCACGGTTCCGACGGGAACGGAAGATTGGGGCAAAGCCGCTGCTGAGACTGCAAAACAAGCCATGATCGGCAAGCAGTCGATCGGAATCGGCTGTGGCGTCGGCAAGGGAGATATCACGGCGGTGATTGAAGCGGCGCTGCGTTCGGGAACAAAGCTTGTTTTGGACGCGGACGCGCTGAATCAGATGGCGAAGCACAGGGAACTTCTTTCCCTGCTGCATGAGAACGTTGTCCTGACGCCGCATGTCGGTGAAATGGCAAGGCTGCTCGAAACAGACGTCGGATCGGTGCTTTCGGATCCGATCGACGCAGTTCGGTCGTTTCCCTGCACAACGCTGCTGAAAGGCGCAACCACGCTGATCTGCAGCGATAACAGGATCGCTTTTTCAACGTTCGGCAATCCCGGGCTTGCAAAAGGCGGCAGCGGAGATGTGCTGACCGGGCTGATCACGGCGCTGCTTGCGCAGGGATTGGAACCGTTCGATGCGGCACGGGCGGGTGCATACCTGCTCGGAACGAGCGCGGACCGCGCAATGCGGATGCTCGGCGAACGCGCATTGCTTGCAAGCGATGTGATCGATATGGTAGAATGCTGATTATGGAAGAAAGAGTCATACACGGAAACGTCGCGGGGATCCGCGATACCATTCTGAATGAGATGCAAACGCTGTACGAGGAAACACAGCCGAGCGGCGTGTTTGCTTCGTATGCGCTTTTGGAAAAGCTTGCGGATTATACCGGACGAATCGGACGCGAGATCTCGGTTTATCTCTCGCGCAGCGGCGCGGTAAAGGACGTCTCAATAGGCGACGCATCGACGGTTTCCATGCCGGATATGCGCCTCGTGCGAAATGCGGACCGGCTGGCGGGCGTTCGCTGTATCCATACGCATCCGAACGGAAGCGGCTACCTTTCCGATGTAGACCTAGGAACACTGAACTCCATGCGGCTCGACGCAATGGCGGCGGTCGGCGTCAGAGACGGGCAGCCGACTTCGGTCTATGTCGCATTTGTCGGCGAAATGGAGGGGGAAGAACGGAAACCGCTGATCTACGGTCCGATGCGTGCGGACCGTCTTCCGCAGGATGCGCTTCTGAATGCGCTGATCGAAGCGGACAATCGGCTGAAAGCGCCGGCATACGCCGTCACACAGGCGGAGCCGGAACGTGCGGTGCTGGTCGGGATCGACAACGACGACGGTTACGATACGCTGGAAGAACTGCGTGCGCTTGCGGACACGGCAGGCGTCAATGTCGTGCATATGGAGCGGCAGCGCAAACGTGCGATTGACAACGGAACATATGTCGGCTCCGGCAAAGCGGACGAGCTGCGTCTGATCGGCAGCGCAACGGAAGCGGACGTGTTTATCTTCGACGATGAGCTGTCCGCGATCCAGATCCGGAATCTCGAAAGCATCCTCGGCACGCCGGTCATCGACCGAACGATGCTGATCCTCGATATCTTTGCAACCCGTGCCACCACGCGCGAAGGCAAGCTTCAGGTCGAGCTTTCTCAGCTGAAATACCGCCTGCCCCGCTTGCTCGGCGTCGGCGTTGCAATGTCGCGCCAGGGCGCGTCCGGCGTCGGCATGCGCGGTCCGGGCGAGAAAAAGCTCGAGATCGATCGACGCCGCATCCGGCGCAGGATCTATGAGCTTGAGCAGGAGTTGAAGGAGGTTGAAAAGCAGAGGGGCGTTCGCCGTGCCGTTCGCAGAAAAAGCGATACGCCGGTCGTTGCCCTTGTCGGATACACGAACGCGGGAAAGAGCACACTTCTGAACGCGCTCTCGGACAGCGATGTGCTTGCCGAAGACAAGCTGTTTGCGACGCTCGATCCCGTGGTGCGAAGCATCGCACTGCCGGACGGAACACCCTGCCTTATAAGCGATACGGTCGGATTCATCAACAAGCTTCCGCACGATCTTGTGCAGGCGTTTCGCTCGACGCTGGAGGAGGTGCGCGACGCAGATCTGATCCTGCATGTGGTCGATGCGGGCTGCCCGTATTACGACGTGCAGATGCGCGTGACAAAGCAGGTGCTGGACAGCCTCGGCGCGGGAAATACGACCTGTATCGAAGTATTCAACAAATGCGATCTGCCGGAAGCGATCCCCGGCAAAAGAGAAAACGCAGTCGCAATCAGCGCAAAGACCGGAGAAGGGCTTGACCGGCTGCTTGCGCGGATCGAAACGGAGCTCAACCGTACGCAGCAGCGCGTGGAGCTTGTGATTCCGTATGACCGATACGAGGCGATCCGCGTGCTGCACGAGATCGGCAAGATCCTTTCGGAGTCGCATGAGGCGGACGGAACGCATGTCGTTGCGATGCTGGAAGGAAGCAAGCTGTACCGGCTGAAAAACGCGCTGGAAGGACGTTCCGACAGCTGAACGGGACGTTTCGGGGAATTATTTACAATCGTCTTACATATATTTTGCGAATGCGATCCGGTCGCGCCTTTTCAAATAGGGCATACCGTGGTATACTGTAACGGTAGGAGTTCGACATGAAGCGTTATTTATCTATCTTTCTTGCGGCGGTCATGCTGCTTGCGGTTTTTCCGCACAGTGCCGTCTGCGAGACAGAACAATCGCATATCATTGAAGCGGATCAGGTGCTCGTGTACAACCCGCTGCCTTATAACGAGACGGGGAATATGCTGTTTTCCGGCACGTTTCCGAAACCGGAAGACAAAGAACCGGACAAGGGCGATCCGCTGTTTGCCGCAGGACTGCACCGAACGGGCAAGGACCGCTCGACGGAAACGAAAGATGCGGGCATGCGTGATTTCTGGATCTGCACGGATCTGATGACATACCGATATGACAAGTGTACCTTCCGGCTTGCAAAAGAAGGCGAACACTGCTGCATCTGGACATTGGAAAACGATACCGTTTCCTTCACGGAGGAACAAACGGATGCGATGCTGGATCAGTTTGAACGCATCATCTATCCGAGCAACACATCCCGGTTCGGCGGTTTCCGCGATCTTTCCGGGGATGGGAAGCTGCATATCCTGACCTATGCGATGAACAGCACGTCCGTGTGCGGCTTTTTCGATTCTTACGACCTCTATACGCAGGATGAGATCAAGGAGATCGACCCAGACGATTACGAGAGCTACAACTACCTTCCGATCATCAATGTCAATTCCCGTATGGCAAATCGGGATGCGATCGTGTACGGCACGCTTGCGCACGAATTCCAGCATCTGATTCTGCGCAGTGCGGTGCTGGAAGCGCCTGCGAACCGCGATCGCCTCGGGCATGAGCGATCCGTCGGCGTATGGCTGAACGAAGGCTTCTCCATGGCTGCGGAAGAATTTGCGTATCCGGGATCCGTTGCGGAGCAGGGGTATTTAGACGCATACGGTCGATCCGAAAAGGTCCTGCTCGGGATGAGCTATCAGAACTTCGACGCATCGTCAAACGACGTCGGCGCCTACGGTCAATCGTTCCTGTTTGCCGAGTATCTTCGCGCGCAGTGCGGCGACGACGTTTTCCGCAGCGTTCTGGATTATTGGCGCAGTGCCGCGTCGATCTCCGGACTGACCGAAGGAGCGGCGATCCGTATGCAACTTGCGGATGAGCAGATCCGTTCGCTGCAGTCGCTTTGCATATTTACCGACGCCGTCCGGGAAAAGCTCGGAACCGAGGACGAGATTTTGCTTTCCTCTTTTGCGCTGGCGTTCCGCCTTGCAATTCTGTTGAAGGAAGAAAACGGATTGTACGCAATCGGCCCTTCCGACCCATCCATGCCCGTGTATTCGGGCAAAGGTCGGAAAATCGAAGGCGGCGGCGCGCTGATGCTTCTGTGCGAAGGCAGCTTTACGGTCCCTGCGGATGCGGACAGCGGTCTCATCTTTGTCGGGATCAAAGACGGATCCGTTACGGAGTGTTATTCGGTTCCGGAACCGGAGGAAGGGTTTTATGTGATCGCAGCGCAGTACGGCGACACATGGTATGCCGTTCCGGCGACGCCTTCTTCCGATCGGATCCTGAAAGCGATTCCGGTCACGCCGAATGACGACGGAACGATCGATGCAAAGAATGCTTCCGGAGCGATCTTCTTTGCGGAACGTGCAGAAGACGGATATCGGTTTTTATGCGATGACAGGAACGGACGCTGCAGCCTGAACCGTACCGGCGCGAGTCGGCAGACGCTGAACGTTTCCGCAGATACCTGTGTATTCTCCTGGTCGCATTTTTCAGACGGAACCGACCGCTTGCAAGCGGACGGATACTACGGACGCGCGATCCTTTACGGAGATTATCAGGGCGGCTTCGGATACTTTGCTGCAGGTTATTTCGATAACGAGTCTTTCGCAAAACCGCAGCTTTTGCGCGTCACATTCCTACGGGGAGATGCGAATCTGGACGGAAAACTGACGGCAGCGGACGCAGCTTTGGTTCTGCGCACGGTCGTCGGATTGTCTTATATGAATGCGCCGATGCGCAAAACCGGCGATCTTGACGGCGACGGAGAGATCACGGCGGCGGACGCAGCAAAGATCCTGCGTCTCATCGTACAAATTGACAATTGATCGGAGGATCGGATATGCGGTCTAAACTATGGAAAAGAATACTTGCGTGTCTGCTGACCGTCTGCACGGTGATTTCGATGGTCGGCTGCGGCACAACGGATCCCGAGAAATCAACGAAGGGGATCGTGATCAGCGAAGTCGTGTCCAGCAACGGACAAAGTTATCGTCACGATTTTTACGGCTCACCGGACTGGATCGAGCTGCACAATGAATCGGATCATCCCATCGATCTGTTTGGATGGGGGATCACCGACAATGTGAAAAACGCAGAAAAAGCGTTGACGCTTCCGGAAATTATCCTGCCTGCGGATGGGTATCTGCTGCTGCTTGCAACCAAACAGGAAAAGACCGATACGTTCACATGGGACGGAAAAAGCCCGATCTGTCTCGGCTTTTCGCTGAAGGCGGCCGGGGAAGAGCTGGTTCTGATCAACGCAAATCTGCAGTCGGTCGACGAGGTTGCCGTTCCGCAACTGAACCGCGATATTTCCTACGCACGCCGCAGCAACGGCACGTTCGGGTACTGCGAGGAGCCGACGCCCGGCAAAGCAAACACAACGAAGATTTCCGATACGCAGCCGGCGGCGAAGGAGCCGGAAACGCCCGAACCGATAACGGGCGTGGAGATCACCGAGGTTTCCTCACGGAACACGCTGCTTTCCTGCGGCGGATGCCCGAAGTGCGATTGGGTGGAACTGCACAACACGACGAACACCGACATCACGCTCGACGGTTTTACGCTGTGCGACGAGCCGCGCGATTTTGACGACGCCAATCTGCACGGCGTCTTGCCTGCAAACGGATACGTGATCGTTTTCTGCTGTGAAAAAGACTGCAGCACAAAGGACAGCCATCTGTGCATCAATCTCGGCGTCAGCCGTTACGGTGACACGCTGTATCTGTTCGATCCGAACGGGTTTGAACTGGAAACGGTGAACGTTCCGGAAATGCCGTATAAGGATGTGACGTATGCGCGCCGTTCCGACGGGACCTTCGGCTACTGCGATGCGCCGACGCCCGGGCAGTCGAACACAACGGACATCACAAACGATCCGCCGTATCATCCGGAGGAGACGCAGGAGCCGGAGAAAAAGGATGACAAGAACGATGACGAACCGGTGGATCCGACGCTGCACGCAAAGCGGCCAAAGGATGTTCGCATCAGCGAAGCGCTTGCAAAGAATGCGTACAGTATTACCGATCGGGAAGGCGAGCGCTGCGACTGGGTCGAGCTGTTCAACACCACCGGTGAGACGATTTCTCTCTCCGGCTGGTATCTGTCCGACAATCCGAGGAATTTGCTGAAATGGGCGCTGCCCGACTCCGCATTGATCACTGCAAACGGCTATCTGATCGTGTTCCTTTCCGGCAAAACGAACATCGCCGGGGAACTGCATGCGAACTTCTCGCTCGGAACGGGGGAGACGCTGTTCCTTTACAACGAGAAGACCGGCGAACTGGATTGGGTCACGATCCCGGAGCTGCCGGACAACGTCTCGGTCGGACTTGACGAAAACAATGAACAGGTTTACTACCGCTATCCGACGCCGGGCGAACCGAACGGACACGCCGATAAGAATGCGGAGGCGATCGGTTTTTTTCAACCTGACGGCGTATACATCTCCGAGGTATGCGCCATTCACGATCGGGGAAGCAAGGAAAAGGACTGGATCGAGCTCTATAACGGCGCAAACATCGAGACCGTACTCGACGGCTGGTATCTGAGCGATTCGCTGAAGGAGCCGAAAAAATACCGGATTTCGTCACTGACGCTGGAGGCAAACGGTTACGGCGTGATCGAAACGACGACCTCGCAGGTGAATCGCAGCGACGGCGACGCATCCTTCGGCATCAGTCCAAGCGGCGAAACGCTGTACCTGTCCGATCCGAACGGCGTGATCCGCGATGCGTTCCAGACCGGCGTGCAGCGAAACGGCATGTCCAGCGGCAGGATCGAAGGCGACAATCATACCAGACGCGTCTTTTTTTCGAAAAAGACCAAGGGTGCTCCGAACAGCGATTCCCGCTATACCGGATATACGAGTCAGCCGATGTTCTCGGAAACCGACTTGTATCCGGGCGGTGCGTTCAATCTGACGCTGACCTGCGCTGATCCGAATGCGGTCATTCGCTATACCACTAACGGAAGCGAACCGACGGAGAAGAGCAAACAGTATACGGAGCCGATCAAGATCTCCAACAATACAGTCATACGAGCGATCGCTTATTCGGACGGTCTTTTGAAGAGCGAAGTCGTGACCTTCCATTATCTGTTCGACGAGCCGCATCAGGTGCCGGTCGTCTGCATGGCGATCGCGCCGGAGGATTTCAAAAAGGTCTATAACGTCAAAAAACATAGGGATCTGAAGGGAACGGACCGCAAAGCGCAGTTCAATTATTACGAAGCCGACGGCAAGATCGGAACGACGTTCCCGGCGGATGTGCGCTGCAAGGGACAGGGAACACTTGTCTACAGCCAGAAGTCGTTTTCACTGCATCTGCGCGGACAGTACGGCATGAGCAAGCTCGAGTACCCGCTGTTTCCGGATTATCCGTACACGACGTTCGGCGCACTCGTTCTGCGCAACGGCGGACAGGAAAACGGACGCGCCCGCCTTGTTGATTCCTTTGTGTCGCGCATGAGCATCGGCATGAATGTGGAAGTTGCGGATTCCAGACCGACGGCGCTGTATATCAACGGTGAATATTACGGACTCTATGAGCTCGGTGAGGATCTGAACGCCGACTTTCTTGAAACACATTACGGCGCGGATCAGGATCTGGTCGATCTCGTTCGTTACAACGGCGACGTCGCGACACAGGGCTCCAGCAAGGACTGGGTCGCGCTGCGCGATTATGCGAAGAAGGCAAAGCTTACGGACGATGACGATTACGCGGCATATCTCGAAAAGATCGACGAGGCGTATTTCATTGACTATCTGATCGCGCGTACCTATGCGTGCGATTCGGATATGATCAATCAGAAGTACTGGCGCGTGCGCGGATCGATCAAGTGGCGTCCGCTGCTGTTTGACCTCGATCTATCCCTGCGCAGTCCGAAACGAAACGACGTCATGGACAAGTATTTTTCCAAGAATCCGGTCGTTTCTCCGCATGGATATCAGTCGGTCTTCTATGTGTTTGCCGTGCTGAAGACCAATAAAGGCTTTTGTGAAAAATTTGTCGATCGCTATGTGCAGATCCTGTATACGCAGTACGATACCGATCGCCTTCTGAAGCTGCTCGACGAAATGATTGCCGAGTATGAAACAGAAATGCCGCGGCAGATCAAGCGGTGGGGAAATCCCGGATCCATGTCGAAATGGAAAGATTATCTCGACGATGTCCGTACATTCATCAAGGGCAGGCGTGAAGTGATGATCGATAAGCTAAAAAAGACATTCAAGATTTCCGACAGTGAAATGGACGCCCTGATCGCCAAGTATCAAAATTCGTGACCGTTTACAACAGAGAAAAACAGAAAGGCATAAACATGAAGGCAGAACCTTTCAACACGCCGGATCCTACCGAAGCCGACAGCATCCTGATCAGCGACGGGATCACAAAGAAATATAAGGAAACGACGGCAAACAACCATATCTCCGTTGCAATTCCGCGCGGAAAGATCGTCGGATTCGTAGGAGAGAATGGCAGCGGCAAAACGACGTTTCTGCGGATCATAACCGGTCTGATCTACCCGAATTCCGGCACGTTCCGGTTCAATACGCCGGGCGGAAAATGTCGGATCGGCGCCATCGTGGAATCGCCGGCATACCACCCGGGCATGTCTGCAAAGGACAATCTGCGCTTTCAGGCACGGCTGTGCGGCGCGGATGAGAAAGGGATCGATGAGATTTTGAAAATGGTCGGTCTTGCGGACACCGGAAAGAAAGCCGCGAAGCATTTCTCGCTGGGCATGCGTCAGCGCCTCGGGATCGCGATCGCGCTGCTTTCCGATCCGGAACTGCTCATTCTTGATGAACCGACGAACGGACTCGATCCGCAGGGGATCATCGAACTGCGCGAATTTCTGAAATCACTGTGCGAAAAGCGTCGGATGACGCTGCTCATCTCCTCGCATATCCTCAGCGAGCTGTCACTTCTGGCGGAGCATTATCTGTTCATTCACAAAGGCGTCATCTTGAAATCAGTCTCTGCTGACGAACTGTTTGCCCATTCCGATAAACGCATGATCTTCAAATGCAGCGGTGATCCGTCTGCCTTCCTGAAGGATGCGGTATCCAACGGCTGGGCAGAGGAAACAGAGGTCAGGGATGACTGCTGTATTCTCCACGGACCGAAACACTACCCTGCGATTCTGAAAGCACTGTCCGATCTGGATGTGACGGCGCTCGAAACGAAGGAGGAAACCTTGGAGACGCGCTATCTGTCTCTGATGGAGAGGGGGGAACAGCAATGAAAAGAGTTCTGTCTGCGGATTTCTTCGACCTGCGCAAATCCAGAATGGTTTATCTGCTGCCGCTGTTTGCCGTTCTGCTCGGCGTTCTGATGCCGATGATGTATTACGGTATCTATGTGCTGTTCAAATACATCGGAAGCTTGGACGCGCTGAAGGATAATGCCTCGTTTCAATCACTGACCGGGATGCTGGACATTCTGAATGCACGTACGGTTTTCTACGGCTCGCTGCCGCTGTCGCAGGGATTCGGACTGATGATGACGGCGATGGTCGGATTTCGCGCAGCGCGGCCGTTCGGAACGGGAACCTATCGGAATAAAGTCATTGCCGGAATCCCGCGTCCCGCGGTCTATCTGTCACAGTCTTTGATCTGCCTGCAGCTTTCCATAGTCGGTGCTGTGCTGTATACGCTGTCCGCGGCGCTCACAAGCCGATGGACCTTCGGCGCACTGGATCTGTCCGGAAAGGAGATCCTGAGCATAGCGGTGTTTTCCTTCGGAATCTATCTTGTGTATACGGCAATTCCGGTGTTCAGCGCGTTTCTTACCCGCAGCGTACCGCTGACGCTGATTATCTCCATGGTGCTGCCGATCCTGATGCAGACAGTGATCTCGCTTGTCAGTCCCATGATGATCTCCGCACCGGACGCGATCCTGTATGTCCTTGCAGTGTTCCCGTCGTTTCAGGGCGTCTATATGACAAGCTCGGACCCCGCGACCGCAATTCTGCTCATAGCGCTTGCCGCGGATATTGTATGGGCTGCGCTGCTGACGGTTATCGGCATTCTTCGATTCAAAAAAGCCGACATGAAATAAGAACGAGCATGAATAAGCCCGATCCGGAACTATGCCGGGTCGGGCTTTTGCGTACATAAGGACGGTCAGTATTCGTCCGGATCGTATTCAAGGAGATCGCCGGGCTGGCAGTGCAACGCTTCACAGATTGCAATCAAGGTCGAAAATCGGATCGCACTGATGTGACCGTTCTTCAGCTTGGACAGGTTGACGTTTGCAACGCCAACCTTGTCGGAAAGCTCCTTGAGACTCATTTTGCGGTCCGCCATGACGCGGTCAAGTCTTAGAATGATTTTGCCCATCGTTCACCTCAAAGCGTTTCGTCGGATTCTTTCTGCAGCTGTGCACCGTAACGGAAGATCACGGTCAGGAACAAAACGAGCAGTGCGATCAGGATCGGCGCAAAGCTGAACGAGACCTCCAGACCGGTATTCATATTCGCGGGATTCAGCGAGAAGGAGAGGTCGATGGAACGCCGGATCATCGCGTTTCCGACGGCTTCCGCAATACTCGACAGAACGGCACAGCCCATCAGCACCCAAGCGAATACGGTCATACGGCGGATCACGTCGTCCGCAAACGGCGTTTCGCAGGAGCGGAACGCATCGCAAAGCCGTTTCAGAAATACGAATACGACAAGCAGCGCCGCGCAATAGACGAACCCGGAAAACGCTGCGGTTGCAAGTCGCGTCAACCGAAACTCAGACCGCTCCGAGGATGCGTAAAGCGTCAGTCCGCTGTCCGTTTTTTCCATTGTGATGTCGTTGTATTCCGTACCGTTGACGCCGAGCTTTGCGTTCAGCTCCGTGGGATCATCGGGAATTTTATACATCCATTTGCCGATCAGGCTCTTGCCGACATGGATATCCATCTCGCCTTTGACGCCGATCGTGGCTGCATCTTTCGGCAGGGCAGCAAGCGTAATACCGCCGGAGAGGCATGCAAAGCAGGCGACGGACATCAAAACGATCAGTATGATCGTAACGATCTGACCGACAAGGCCGACACGGTTGACTTTTCTTTTGATTGTGTTTTCCATTTTAGATTCCTCCGATTCGTTAAATTATTTACGTTTCTCGTAAACTCCTGAACAGAGGATAACACAACAATTTATGTTTGTCAAGCATAAATTAACGTAAAACGTAAAAATATTTATGAAACGTGAAATAACGCTACGGTCAACAATCGAGACGCTTGAATGCATTCCGACACCAAAGGAACACGGAGGAGAACGCTTCGTCAAAATCGGAATCATCGGTGATTCCTGCAAGGTCGAGCATGGCGCGGTCTTCGTCCGAAACGACAGAATACAGATCCCGTTTTGCAAGCACAAATGTGCCTGTTTCCAGATAGTGCAGATTCTGAATCAGGAAGAACAGGTCCTTTGAACGGGCGCGCAGCTTTTCGATATTTCTCGGTTGATCCGAATGGATATAGCGGTGGCACAGGGCGTGGTACAGATTCCCGAGACTCAGCTTGCAGTAATTGATCTCATCCGCGCGTGTCGCTTCCGGCAGATAATCGGACAGCGTTCCGAACAGATCCTTTGTCGTATGCTTGATCTGGCAGATTTCAAGCGGGTTCCAACGCAGCATTTCTTCACGTCCGCAGATAAAACCGCAGGACAGCTCGAAATGTCCGATCCGTTTCAGAATGGATCGGTATACGTCCATATCCGCAACGCCGAACCGATCCAAAAGGACCATCACGTCGATATCGCTGCGTTCATGTGCCTCTCCGCGGAGCCAGCTTCCCTGCAGACCGATATACAGGAGACGATCGGAAAATGCCTCCTTGCACGCAGCGATCAGTTCATACAAATATTTGTTCAGATCAATCATAATTGCCTCAGATTCATAACAAGCTCGATTTCGTCTTCGTCCTCGACGCCGGTAGCGGAAAACCCTTTGCGCTCATAGAGCCTTCTTGCTGCGGAATTGTTTTTGTTGCAGGTCAAAGCAACCCGGTCCGAATCACCGAACGGTTTTGTGCGGATATACGCAATCACACGGTCCAAAGCTTCGCTGCCGTAGCCGCGTCCCTGTTCCGATGCGTCGATCATCATATGCCAGATATCGTATTCAGGAATATCATAATCATAAATCACCATGACGTACCCGACCATTCTTCCCGCCGCATAGATGCCGAACGGCTGACACTGATTTCTGTAAACGTACGCCTGCGCAAGGCTTCGTATCGGATGAGAAACGAACTGATCCTGTTCAGGCGCAAGCCTGAGATTGAACGCATCTATGAAGTTTTCTTCCGTGATTGGTCTTAACTCTGTTTTCATGACCAGATCCTCATATAAGTAACTGATTGAGATGATTATACCCGAATACTACGTATTTTTCAATCATTCAGAGCAATAAAACGCCTTCTGGGAAAAGTGTTATTTGCACTGTCGGCGCAAGTGATATTTTTGTCGCAATCGGCAGAAGTGATGTTTCTCCCTGCGGTCACAGTGATGAAAAGTGTTCCGCTCACGCACGAATTGCACATCACTTGCGAAGCAAACATCACGCCGAAAGGCGCATCACGTTCCGCAGGAGCGGATCACATCGTTGAAAAAAGCGTCTTTTGTCTATCGACAAAAGACGCTTTTTTCATGTAAAAGTACACTAAACCATAGAAAGAACGCGTAAAAGGCATTCCGGTCATTCTGCCCGGCAAAGCACATTGATCCAGCGTTCATCCGCCCTGTCAGGCCGAGCGTCGCCGGTTATCCACAGATCGATCTCATGAAAACCGCCTGTTTCCTCGAGCAAACTGCGGAGCGATGTTTCCGTAAAGTCCGAAAAGACTCTGCCGTTCCTGTCTCTTTCAGTCTCCCCATATTTGAAGGACGCATAAAAAACACCGTCCGTTTTCAGAGCGCGGCGGATCAAGCGCAGTACCTGGGGCAGTTCGGCCTTTCTTGTATGCAGGATAGAAGCGCAAGCCCAGACGCCGTCGAAAGTGTCCACGTAGTCCAATTCCTCAAAACGCAGGCAGCGGACGGGACAGCCGACTCGCTTATGGGTATAATCGCACAATTCCGGGCATCCATCCACAGCAAGCACGCAATTACCCTGCTGTGCAAAATAGAGGGACGCGCCGCCTGCCCCGCAGCCGAGATCCAGGATGTTGCCGCCGGAGGGCACATAGGTCAGGAATTTGCGGTAAAGGTCCGACATATCCACGGTCTCTGTTCGTTCAATAAACGCCTCCGCGTTTTCTTGATACCAATGCAGCGTATCATTGGGATTGGGCATAGCGTCTCCTCCTTGGTCCTGATCCTATGGGATGATTATACACTAATTACGCTGCGAAAGCAACAAAAAACCTCTCTTGCACTGGTAGACAAAAGAGGTTTCTTTGATGGCAGGGGCAGAAGGACTCGAACCCTCAAGAACGGTTTTGGAGACCGCTATGTTACCATTACATCATGCCCCTAAAGTGCGGTTTTTTCGGTTCGCAATGCGTATCATACCACAGCCGGAAACAAATTGCAAGTGTTTTTTATGATCCGTCAGCCGATAAAGCGCCATTCTCCAGAATCACGCGCGGAGAGGTATTTCTGCAGGATCTCCTCCTCATCGTATTCATCAAGGACCGGTTCCTGGATCGGCTCGTTGCACAGCCACGCATAATAGTCTGCGACCGCTTCGATCAAAGAAGACAGGATCTCTTCGATCGTCCAACGCGCCGTACATACCGGCAAACGAATCATCGGAACGTCGTCCGGATTGTCAAACACCGGATAGGAGTCGAAATCTGCCCAATAGAACAGATATCCGACGCGTTTTCCTTTTCGTGTGACAAGATAGTGTTTATATTCAAAATCAATCCACAGTGTGATCGGAAAACGGTATTCCGTTTCCAGCCAACGAAGGAAGGAATGCAATTCATGTTTCGTTTCCTTTGGAATTTTACTGTCGAAACAATAATTGAATCCCGGTTCAATGGCGTCTGAAACTTCAATCGAAACGCTCTGCGCTCTGTCCCATACGTTACCCTTTGTCATGCCTGAACCACTTCCTTACACAAACTGCACGATATAGTCATGCAGATTGCGGTAGGCGATGCGCTCGACCTCGGCGGGCGTGAAGCCCTCTTGTAAAAGC
>JAZNHI010000016.1:0-6718 GCA_045576895.1 Clostridia bacterium
AATATGCACAGGTGCTTTGGTTTACAATTACTCTTCGACGACGATGAGAATCAATATTCCAAAAGTCTGCCGTAGTCGTTCCATTCTCCATACATTTTACCTTTTTTCGTTTCGGTAATCAAGTGAAAAAGCGCTTTCTCATACATAGCCGGATTTCGTTTCTTATAAAAAGCAATGTTTCCGGCTCGCACTCGCCGGTAAAGCGATGGGAACGATTTGAACCTTGACCAAACTCGCGCCTTTATAAGTGCTGCCTCAATATCCGGATCGATTATAAAACTCCGTACGCCCATGGCAGGAAGAACTGCTCTTCCCGCCTCTGTCATCAGCCCCAACTTTTCCAATCGCCGTACACGCTCTTTATTCAGCTCCGTCCACGGGCTGTTCTTTTTTCTCGGCGTAAATCTCTGCATTCGCTTCCCGTTAATCAGCTTATACGTGCTGTCGATCCAGCCGAAGCAAAGCGCTTCTTCCACCGCGTCAAGATAATAAAACCTGTCGTCTGCGGCAGGTCTGCCGCGTTTCAGCTCGACCCAACATTCATTCTCATTGTCAACATGAAGTGCAAGCCATCTGCGAAAAGCTTTTCGATTATCAATTTGCAGTATATTGTTCTCCATTTTTTCAAATACCGTGATCGCTGATCATTTGCCGCAACAAAGGAATGCGGATGCGAGGAGGAAATTCGGTAACCTCCGACGCAAGCCGATTGTGCTCTTTCGACAAATAAAGTATAGCATTGAGACGCACAGAAATGAAGTCTTATTTTGGTAAACTCCCGGTTCGGATTTCAAGATCAACGGCGTTTTGACAGCAAACCTTGTCACGGATCCGCAGACGGAAGGCGGAATCGGTATCAGGGACTGGCGGCGGAAGCGGTTGCCGATGCGCATAAGAAGAACGCTTGTGCGTCCGAAGCGGACGGAAACATAGCTTTATGACGTGGGATTATCTTCGGTCACAGCGTGACGGTTCGAAAAAGCAATCATTGTGAAAATGCAGAACCCTTGATATTGTAATGATTGCTTTTTCTCTGCTTAAACCCAATTCTTCACGACGAACCTGATAAACGGTTTCGTTCTCTTTCGTTGATTTGCGCGCCACCTGAATGCTCTCCTCAATCACATGAATCTGATTTTCATATTACACTATATTTCGCGCACTTTCACAACGTCTTTTATGGGACAGCTAGAAGTTTTCATTCCCTTGTCTCTTATCCCGTGCCGGCCCAACAAATTCATTGATCAGCAGCAAAGCGCTCCCTAACCGGGAGCGCTTTTGATCTGCGTATATCGATTAACCCAACCGCGACTTAATCATCGTCGTCGAAATCGTCGTCATCGTCGTCGTCAATATCTTTCCGGTCGTCTTCTTTTTCGATCTTTACGATCTCTCCGGTCTCGGCGTCGACGGTGTATTCGTATTCGATTCCGTTCGCCTCGAACTCGACCTCATAGACGAGCTTGCCTTTTTCGCGATCCAGCTCACATTTCAGCTTCTTGACCGCACCGGCGCTGAAGCCCGCATGGCGCAAAGCAATCTCCTTTGCCTTTGCTTCGCCGATCAGCTCGGCGCTGTGCTCCGGCACTTCCGAATGTGTGCTGGGCGCATCGTCGTCGCGCTCCTTGTCGGCTTTGATGATCGCGCCGGTCGCGGCATTGACCTTATACTCGTATTCAAACGCGGAATCGATAAACTCGATCTCATAATACGTTACGCCGTTGTCGGATTCCTTTTCGATCTTCCTGATGACCGCTTCGTTCTGCGGTACGTTCGCGTGGGAAAGCGCGATCGCAATGGCGCGTTCCTGCCCGATATCCGCGGCAGGCGGTGCGGGCGTGACCGGCGGAGAGACCGGTTCACTGCTTGGTTTCTGCTTTTGCCCGAAAGAAACGATCTCTCCGGTTACGGCGTCGATATCGAACTCATACTTGCAGTCGTCTTTGCGAAATTCCACGTCATAGACCATCTTGCCGTTTTCGTATTCCAACTCGATCGCCTCCATCAGCGTCACCTCGGACGGATCAATCCCGACATAGAGACAAGCGATCGAAAGCGCCTGTTCCTCGCCGATATACGCGCTTGTGCTTGCGCTGCCCGATGTATGAATGGTGTCGGCGACAGGCTCCTTTGCAAGCAGCACGTTCAGCTCGTTGATGGACAGCTTTGAGAGCGCGTCGAACGAGTAAAGCGGATTGCGGCTGACCAGCGCTTGGATCAGCTGTGCTTTCCCGACCGTGATCGAGTGTTCGTCGGCAAGCGATTGCAGCGCTGCATCGTGCTGTACCGTCTGGCTTAACACCGATCCGGTAAAGCCGGTGTTCAGCTGCGCTTCAATATCCGAGGAAATACGTTCTGTAAGAGTGCTGCTTCGCGCGGCGTCAGAACCATCCACCGTAACAAGGATCGAGTTTGACATCTCGCTCAAATATCCGTTCTTCATCATGGAGCCGATCAGTGCGTTGACCGCGACGTCCAGGTCAACGTTCTTCAGCCGCATCGTGCCGATCACCGTTTCGCCGTCTGCGTTGAGCGGCGTGACGCGCAGAACGCGGTCATACCGGTTGACGCGCAATTCAATGCTCGGGTTGACGTCAAGCGTTACGGTCGTATCGACCTTGTTGTAGCGCGTAAAATTGACAGCGGCGACGATCCCGACCGTCACAAGAACGAATACCGCCGCGATCGATCCAACGCGCAGCCAGAGATTTTTCAGATTGCGCTTTTTTCCGGCAGGTTTTTGCACCGTATCGATATCTTTGAGCATCGATTCCGCGTAATCGGGCGTCAGTTTTGCGAACAGATCATCCACCTTTTTTTCCAGTTCTTTATCAGACATCATAGGAATCTCCTTTCAGCATTGCGGTGCGCAGTTTCATGAGCGCCCGCCGGTATTTGGAAAGAACGGTTGACAGCGGCAGATCCAGATCGTCTGCGATTTCCTGATGCTTGAATCCGATAACGGCATGCTGCACGATGATCATGCGCTCCTCATCGGAAAGTCTTTTCATGCACTCGTCCAACAGCAGACGCTCGTCGTTCGATAAGTGCTTTTGTTCTGCAAGCTCCGCGACCCAATCTCCGTCCGGAAGGGGATCGGTCTTTTTTCGCTTCCGCATCGCATCGCGGCAGAGGTTCTTCACAATCGTGAGGATCCACGCCATAGGCTTTCCTTCACTTCTGTAAAAACGCGCTTTCTGAAATACCTGCACGTAGCAGTCATGCAAAACGTCCTCTGCGTCCGCCGTGCTTTTCAGCATGGACAGCGCATAGCCGTACACGTTCTTCGCGGTGCAGCGATACAGCAACTCCATGGCGTGCCGATCTCCGTCCTTGATGCGTGACAGCAAAGAATCGATCCTCTCGCGATTCGGGTCTTCTGCTTTTTGTGCATTTATCAACATGTCATTTTCCGTCCTTTCATCATAACAACGCACGAACACCGAAAAATATTGCATCCGTTTTTTATCATACCATTTTTCTCATTCTGATAAAAGTCGCCTTTTTATTGTACTGGTTATTACCTGTACAGACAAGTTCATTTATCGGATCCACTGAAGGACCCTGGTTTCGGCACGGTCAGTCGGCTCCATTCAGCATGAAAAAACATTGTAAACACTGCTGCCTTCGGCTATAATGTATATGGAGATTTTCGGAGGTATACCATGATCGACCTGCAGCAACTGGAACAGTACAGAGAAAACAACCGAATCGAAGCAAAGAAAGCTGTCGGCGGACTTCCGCAGAGCATTTGGGAGACATATTCCGCATTCGCAAATACGCTAGGCGGGATCATTCTGCTTGGTGTCGAAGAGCATCCGGACAAATCTCTCCACGCAGTCCATCTTCCGGATCCGGAAAAACTGGTAAAGGATTTCTGGGACGCCGTCAACAATCCCAATAAAGCCAGCGTCAACATTCTTTCGAGCAAAGACGTTACGATTGAGGCCGTCGGCGAGGAACGCATCGTCGTCATCAATGTCCCGCGGGCCGATCGCACCTATAAACCGGTTTATGTGGATGGCAATCCGCTGAACAGCTATCGCCGCAACGGAGAAGGCGATTACAAGTGCACCGCCGACGAACTGCATGCAATGTACCGTGATGCCTCAATAAAGACGCAAGATATGCTCGTTCTGCAGGAAATGAGTCTGGACGTCATCAACGCAGAGAGCTTGCGTGCTTATCGGCAGCGGATGCGTCTCAGCAAGCCCGGGCATGTCTGGGATACTCAGGACGACGAGCAGTTTCTCATCAAACTCGGCGCGGCGGCAATCGGCGAAAACGGTTCGGTTCATCCCACCGCAGCAGGCTTATTGATGTTTGGGAACGAATCGGATATCGTCCGTGAATACCCGCGCTACTTCCTGGATTATCGCGAAGAATACGATGACGTCCATCGATGGACAGATCGGGTCATCTCTTCTTCCGGAGATTGGAGCGGAAACGTTTTCGATTTCTATTTCCGGGTCTATAACAAGCTTCAGCTTGATCTGAAAGTCCCCTTTGAGATGAACGGGATTTACCGCGTCGATGATACGCCGGTCCATCGGGCGCTGCGCGAAGCGTTGGCAAATTGCCTGGTCAACGCCGATTACTACGGTCGGCAGGGACTCGTCATTATCAAGAAAAAAGATGTGATCACCATGACCAATCCGGGTGATTTCCGCATCGGTCTTTCCGCCGCGCGTTCCGGCGGTATCTCCGATCCGCGCAACGGTACGATGATGAAGATGTTCAATCTGATCGATATCGGTGAACGCGCGGGCAGCGGTATTCCGAATATCTTTTCTGTCTGGAAGCAGCAGGGCTGGAGCGAACCGACAATTCTGGTCTCCTCCGAACCCGACCGAAGCACGCTTGTATTGCCGCTGTTCAAAAGTGACGATAAAAAAGTGACGATAAAAAGCGACGATAAAAAAGTGACGATAAAAGCATCTGTGCAGAAGGCTTTGATCATCGAGCACTTAACAAATCAAGGCAAATGCAGCGTATCGCAGCTTACTCAGGTGTTGGGGGTAAAATCAACAAGAGTAAAGCAACTGTTGTACGAGCTCGTTTCAGAAGGCATCGTTGTTCCGGAAGGCGGCAACCGCAATCGAACATATCGTCTGAAGAGCTAAATCCTGCAAAGCATAGTAACAAAGCGATGCTGAAGATGGCCGAAAAACGATCTGGTAGTATACAGGAGAGGCAGTGTCGGCTTATTGCCAAATTATTAGGATGGTAACTGCAATCGAGCATTTTTGTTGAAAGTACTATAAACCTACAGCAGAAGGGAAACTATGAATACAAAGATATACTGGAACCGATGCAGATCAAGATCGCACACTTTCTGCGTTCCTACAAGGATCACAAGAAGGAATGCCGTAAATCGTTTGCCGCGGTGATCAAGAAGCAGATCGATCAGAAGCGGACGGAATACAACAACCTGATCCGGAATCTCTCCACGTCCGCTTTTGCGCCGGACGTCGTTGCCGACATCAGCGCGCGCATGAACGAGATCAAAAACGAGATCGAGACGCTGGAAAACACCGAGCCGCTTGAGGAGTATACTTCGGATGCCATCATCAAGTGGCTGCAGGCGATCCGGGAAGCGCCGGACAAACGGGCGATCAATCTTCTGATCGAACGGATCGAGGTCAGCACCGAAAAAAACAACAGACATCAAAGTGACTTCCACTTTAACGTCTGTTGTAAACTTGGCTAAAGATTGCTATTTCAACAAAATGAGGGTTATCGTTAATTTTCGTAACAGGGATACACTGCTGCTGTTTTGATTTTACAGCTTCTTGCAAGTGATTCCGTCGGTAGTCAGGCAGTTTTCACCAAAGATGATTTTGGCAAAGCCGCCCTTGCGGCCGAATGTCTTCTTCCCGATGGGATAGAGCTGACTGGTAAATTCGTCGTCGCCGCCAAGAAACTTTGCGTACAGCTTTCCGTCTTGCATGAAGACCTCGTCTACGTAGATCTCGGCATCATCGGGATGCTCGTATTTGCCGCACAGGGCTTTTAAGCTCCGTTTGCTCGGTTTCTCTGCCAGATGTTCCTCCGCGGTTTGGAACAGCTCGATGGCGATATAGGATTGTTTCCAGTCAAGTTCGTCAGTGGACCGGTTGAACATCACGGCCACGCACAGATCCTCCCGCAGGGAGAATAGCCAGGTCGTCAGGAAGCCCTCGTTCCATCCGTCATGATAGCCGATATCACCCCGGAAGCTTTGAATGCCCAGGCCGTAGCTATCCATGAACGGCGTCAGCATGCGCCTTGCGGCCTTCTTTTTGAGGAGGCCTCCTTTCCGATAGCTCTCGGAAAGGGCGCGACCGATCTTGACAAGCTCTGTGGGCGTCGTCCAAAGGCCCGCAGCCGCATGCTCCGGATAGTAGTGATAACCGTGCGCAGAATCTTCCTTTCCGGCAAGTCTGCCGCCGAATGCTGCGTTGGAAACCAACTCTTCGTCCAGCGGCTGGAAAAAGCCGGTGTGTTTCAGCCCCAGAGGCTCGGCGTCCTCCTTTTGGAAGGCCTCCCGCAGCGTCGTCCCGGTGATCCGCGTGAAGGCGAGCTCGGCCAGCGTGTAGCCGCCGCCGGAGTACATATGCTGTTTGCCGTAAGGACGAATCCTTCTGAGTTTCGGTGTGTTGCCCTTGCCGTTCAGCACGTCTTCAAGTGAAAGCGGCTCGTGCTTTGCGGGATAGCCGGGGAAGCCGTGGAGGTTGTA
>JAZNHI010000017.1:0-3960 GCA_045576895.1 Clostridia bacterium
TATTTATAGAGCCATGCAGCGGAATCCAGAAACGCTTTCCAATGATCGGGCGAGGAGGCGACGGACAGAGTGGCGTCAAGTGCCAGGCGTGAAATACGTTCCAGTTTCGTTGCCATGCATGGCATTCCTCCTATCTTTCAATGTTGTCCTTCGTTTGTTCGTGACCGCGGTTCATGTAGTCTTTCAGCGTCATCTGCTCACCCGGAGCAAAGTTCAGATCGTACTCTCCGAGAAGATAGCATCCGTTTTCATTCAGCGGTACTGGCTGATCGGTCAGAATCGTTCCCATGTGATTGACCGCAATATGGTTTGCAATCTCACAGGCAAATCCGTTCTCACCGTCTTCTCGGACTTCATACCGATAGATGCCCTCCGGTACGGTCGCGGGATCAATTCTACCGTTATGGAACAGCGCGGGATGATCGAACAGTTCGACGCAATCAAATTCTTCCATCCGCGCATCCAGTAAACGGGACGAGTTTTTGAATTGACCGTTTTCGTCGTACATAGCAGGATTCGCGCCGGGTACGTCCCAACCGAACATACTGCCGCAGACCATAGCGGCACATTGCGCCTTTGTCAGTTCATACTGTGCGTTATGGAACGCTGCGGTTTCCTCGTTCCGCTTCCGATCGCCGGGCACATTCCAATCGGAAGGGTAGTAGCCTGTCATGCCGCGGCGAATGTTGACCAAATCGCCGGTTGATGTGAGAACTGCCATACAAGAGGCGGGAAGCGGAAACTGAATTCCGGTTTTCTGCTCAAGCTGTTCCACAAGCGTGTCGCAGCGTTCAAGGTAGATACGATAGGCGGCTTGCTCCGAGGTTTCGGGAATACGACTATACATCTGATCGGGATTGCTCTGATCGTACAGACAGATCGCAAAGCGTTTCAGCATAGTCGGGTATTCAAGCAAAACAACGCCTTTGTCCCCAACGGGGAAGCGCTCCTTGATGTTGTATGTTTCGATACTGTTCATACGTTATCGCTCCATTTCATCTCCGTTGGAGAACGTGAACTCATCCGTCACATACGGCAAAACAAGCAAGCCGCTGTTGGTTCGGATAAACACCTCCGGCTGTGCGAAAATGTCCCGATACTTTTCGATCAGATCGCCTGAAAGCGAAGTGAAATCCTCATCTCCGAGTCCGACGATCAGAAACGGACCGGCGATTGCGTCGTATATCTCGCCGTCATCGTCCCGCAGCGCACGGTTCAGTTCCATACCGAGCAGTTTACCGTCGTCGTTGCAAAGAATCGCAACGGGATCAGCATACGGATAAATTGCCTGTACGGTTCCTTCGACTTCGCTCTGCAGCGATTCCAGTCCGGGATCGATTTCTTTCACGAAAGGCGGCTTATATTGCTCAACGCGCAGAATCTTCATATTCG
This sequence comes from Clostridia bacterium, assembly GCA_045576895.1. Classification (GTDB taxonomy): domain Bacteria; phylum Bacillota; class Clostridia; order Christensenellales; family CAG-138; genus UBA3792. The sequence goes on from JAZNHI010000017.1 coordinate 1,393, forward strand.
CGGTGCTCCCTTCCGGGCTTTGAAAGCGGCTGTCCTACCGGCTCAACCGTGTTGCCCTGGTATTCCATCTGTTCGGCAAACTCGCAGATGTGGTACAAGCTGCCGCCGATCTCCGCATGATAGTCGTCGATATATCGGCAGACACGTTCCGTCGATGATCCGTCCTTGCGTCGAATCCGAATCTTTCCGCCGTCCGGTATGCGGAACAGCTCGTGATAGCGGGGATCAATGAAACGAACGCCCTTCTGTGCTTTCGAAAGATGCTGATCGAGCCATTCCCGCTTGTATGCATAGATATAGGCGTTATACTCGCCTTTGCTCGGGTTCAGTCGGCACAAATACGAATACTGCTCCGTATCCACGCGGATTCCGAAGCTGCGTCCGTCTGCCATTTGGCAGGACGGATGGCTGTAGCAGTATCTTGCAAGCGTCTTGCGATCTTTCAAAATCCCGTCGTATTCCGGATCAAATCGCAGAGCTCGGATCACTTCGTCGAACTCGTCCTTGAACGCCTGCGTTTTCAGTTCCGTGTTGTGATCATCCCAAGTGGTGAAGAATCCGTTGCCATCTGTGTCCATATCTGCGCGCAGATGACCGATCAGACCGCATCTCGATTCAATCGACGTTGACTGGGAATAGGTATAGAGTTGTTCATTCGGGAGAATGTCCCATATTTCAAGATCCATTGGCATCCCTCCTTAATCGTGGCAGTTCATGCGCTTTCAGCCATTCCAGCAAGCTATCGCGGAGGACAAACCGCTGATTCCCGATTACGACGAACGGGAACGATTCATCTTTCTCCAGTACAGACAAGCTGTAATTCGTCAGGTTCAAAGCGCATATTAGGTCGGGGATGGATAGGATAGGCGGGAACTGATTAGTGATCATGCTGTTCATGCCGGCACCTACCTTTCCGGTTCTGCCGTTTCGTCGGAAATCGGTTCACGCATCTGCTTGGCAAGTTCTTCGAGAAATGCCATACTTTCCTTGATCGTTTTTCCGTCCTCTCGGTATGCGACATATCCTTCCTGTTCCATCCATTGATGCGTTTCCGAATCGAACACATGACGCCAGTTTGAGGAATCTTCACCCGTATAGGTGATCTCTCCGGAAATGGTGTACGGCTCAATCTCCGCTAGGAAGGTATAGATACTGTCTTCGTTATATTTGGCATATTCGCCAAACCAGAGGTCAAAGCTGCTTTCTGCCTTGTCGTCTGTCCAGACTTCCGGAATATCAAAGGCATCTTTTATCTTTTGAATGAGGGTGTCTTTGTTCACGGATTTGGGAACTGTAATCATAGCGTCAAAAGTTGCGTAAAAGCTCATGATTCCTCCTTTCAGAAAGCAACCCGTGACGGTTTGTCACGGGTTGCCGATTCAAGCGGTGACAGAAGGTCACCGATTCATCGATCACTCTTTTTCTTTCTGACCTGCAGAAAGATGAAGCCGCCGATGATGATTGCGACAAGCACGATTGCAATGATAACTTTCGGGGTCATACTCAAACCTCCTCTCTCAACTTACGGCGCTTCTTTGCGACAATGATTGCCGCGGCGACAAGCCCGCCGAGCAGAAGGAGAACGCCGGAGCAGAGCGCCGGGAACTCCCACCAGTCGGAATCCATGCCGAGCTTGACGAATTTGTGGTTTTCGATTCGGAACGTCAGGGGCTCGCTGTTCGTGTTCTCGCGGGTCAGTTCAACCTTCTGTGCGGAGATTGGGAAGTAACCATCAGGGGTGACGGTTTCTTCGATCCAGATTTCGCCGAGCGGCAGACCGTAGATCACGAGCTCACCGGTTCCGTCGGTAATCATGTCGGTGATCGTACCGTTGGGATCATAGAAGTAGCTGCCGTCCGCTTCCTTGCGGAGTTTCAGGATCTCAAAGTCGCTTTCGCCCTTGACCTTCAGGCAGAAGCCTGCGCCTGCCAGCGGATTCCCGGACTTCGCATCTACCTTGATAATTTTCAGCCCGGTGGGGCAGTTCTCGACGGTGACGATCTTCGGATTGGAAACACCGTCTCTATCCGTCAGCGTGAAGGTGACTACCTCCGGGCCGATGTAGCCGGTCGGATAAACCTCCTCCAGCGTGTACGTTCCCGCGGGCAGATAACGGAACTCAACAAATCCGTTTTCGTCCGTGAAGAAAGTGTCATCGCCGTCCTTTGCCCAGACACGGAAGTTCGCAGAAGTTGCAACCAACTCCTCTGCGGCTTCCTCGGCAGGTGCTTCTGCTGTTGCGGGACCGCGTTTCTGAATTGCCTCCTCAGCGACTTCTTCCAAATCGGGGGTGTAAAGCACGGTGCGAACCGTCTGACCTTCAGAGTTGATCAGCCGGAACTCGACGTTTGCGAACGGCTGTCCAGTATAGAGGTTGATCTTGTTGATCTGCAGGCAGATCGGCTCGTCCGTGATGTCGGTCGTACCGGTGATATTGCCGTAATAATCAACTGTAAACGTGAATGTCTCCGGGTTCAGCGTGAAACCGTCTGCCGCGACCGTCTCCTGGAACGTGTAGGTATCGGCGGGAAGCTCATAGAGAATGATCTCACCATTCAGATCGGTGGT
>JAZNHI010000018.1:0-4184 GCA_045576895.1 Clostridia bacterium
CCGCAGACCGCAGCAGCCAGAAGTCCCACCGGGCAGAGCTCGGAGAAGCGTCCGCCGACGCCGTCCGGCACATAGAACGTGGTAAGGTTTTCGCGCTTTGCGATCTTGATGAGGTTGCCCTTGACATGGTCCGTCGTTGCAATGAGATGTGTGGAGATGTCGTCGCCGAGCGTCTTATGCAGCAGATCGGTCACGATCAGAAGCTGTGACATCGTCTCCGACGTACTGCCGGATTTGGTGATGACGTTGAAGCAGGTCCTGTTCACGTCGATCACATCCAGAAGCGCGTTCATGCGCTCGGGGTCGATGTTGTCCTCGACGAACAGCCGCGGACCGCCGCGCTTTTCCTTGGGCAGGTCGTTGTAGTGCAGATGCGAAAGCGCCTGCTGCACCGCGATCGGACCCAGCGCGCTGCCGCCGATGCCGAGCACGACGAAGTTGTCGAATTTTGCGCGCACATCCGCCGCAACCGCTTCGATCTCATTCACGATCTCGTCCTGGTTGTGCGGGAGCTCGCGCCACTTCATCTGTCCGCGCTTTTCCTTCATTGCCTTTGCCGCCGCTTCGAGCGGAAGCGCAAGGAGCTCGTCCTTTGTGAGTCCGCGCGGGCCGAGCGTTTCCTGCATCATGTTATTGTAATCCACCGTGATCCGCATCGCTTCGCGATCGAACGTCTTCTGTTCCATATCCATGCCTCCTTATGAATTGATGATATGATCCAACGCGTGATACGCGTCTTTGAGTTCTTCTTTGTCGCGATACATATCGCTGTATGCCTCCAGAAGCACCGCGCCCGAAAAGCCCTTCTTTTGCAGCGCGTCTACAAGCCCCTTGAAATCGTACCCGCCGCACGGCGGCAGGCAGTAGCGCGGTTTGCCGCCGGAAAAATCGCAGTCGCACGCATGCACCGCAAGGATGTATTCGCCGAGTGCGTCGACGAACGCCGTCGGATCGACGCCCGCGCGGATCGACTGCTTGATATCCAGCGTGTGATAAAGTGGACGCGTGATCAGCGAATGGATCGTCTGTCCCACCTCCGGCGTCGGCATGATGCTGTAGCTGACGTTTTCGAGCGTCAGGTGCAGTCCGTGATCCTCCGCCATATCGGAGAGCGTATCGAAGATCGGCGCAAGGCGCGTAAGCTGCAGGTTCTTCGCAACGCCGTTCAGCACCACCGGACCGTGCATTACGTAATGATCCGCGCCGAGGCGCTCGCCCGCTTTGAGAACGAGCTCATACGCCTTCATTGCGTCCGCGCGCTGCCGCGGATGCGGCGTGAACAGGAGCGGTTCGTACTGCAGACTCATCGGATGGACGCCGATCACGCGGATTCCGGCGTCCTCCGTCTCCTTTGCGAGACGGTCGACGAACGCCGGATCGTATTCGCACCAGCTGTTCAGATAATACTCGGCGTTTTGTACGCCCCATTGCCGAAACAGCGCCGGCGTGTCCTCCAGCATCAGCGTATCGAAAAAGCTTGCCGTTGAGATTCCTGTGATAACCATTCTGCCCTCCATACCGATTGTATCATTTTTTTGTCAAGATAGGAAGCCCAAAATAGTTTTTGGTTTGCAGAATTATTTTTCTGCGCCGTCGTTTTTCTGTTTACAAACGGCGGAAAACAATGTATTATATAGAAGACAAGTTATGCGGTTTTCTCATAACAAAAAGATGAATAAGGAGATTTCATATGATCGATCTTACCATGAATCGCGAGAATCTCGGCCGTTCGATCGAACGCGCACGCGAAAAGAACATCATCATCCCCACCTTTGCGCAGATGGAGGACCCGACGAAGATCCCCGAAAAGATTCAGGACAAGCTGACCGAAGTCGGTCTTTGGGACGTGAACCCTCTGAACCTCTTCCGCATCACGTGGAAGAATAACCCCGTGGAAAAGGGCGGCGACGGCAGGTTCGGCGGCGTCAACTATATCGAGCTTCCCTCCTCGCTGACCGGCGTCAAGGCGCGCATTGTGCTGCTGACCGGCAAGTGGTTCCCCACCGGCTGCCATAAGGTCGGCGCGTCGTTCGGCTGCCTCGTGCCGCGGCTTGTGACGGGTCAGTTCGATCCCACCTACCATCATGCGGTCTGGCCGTCCACCGGCAACTACTGCCGCGGCGGCGCGTTCAACTCGAAGCTTCTTGCCTGCGATTCCGTGGCGATCCTGCCGGCGGAGATGTCCAAGGAGCGTTTTGAATGGCTTTCAAAGATCGCAGGTCAGGTCATTGCGACGCCGGGCTGCGAGTCCAACGTCAAGGAGATCTTCGACAAAACCTGGGAGCTCAGAAAAGATCCGTCCATGATGATCTTCAATCAGTTCGAGGAGATGGGCAATCCGCTCTGGCATTACAACGTAACGGGCCGCGCGATCTATGAGGTCGTGGAGAGCCTGCTCGGCAAGGATGACCGCTTTGCGGGTGCGGCGTTCACCAGCGGCTCCGCGGGCACGATGAGCGCGGGCGATTTCCTGAAGGAGAAGTTCCCGGAATCCAAGCTCGCCGTCGGCGAGGCGCTGCAGTGCCCGACGCTGCTGAATAACGGCTTCGGCGGTCACCGCATCGAGGGCATCGGCGACAAGCACGTGCCGTGGATTCACAACGTCAAGAACACCGATATGGTCATTGCGATCGACGACGAGGACAGCCAGAAGCTCCTCCGCCTCTTCAACGATCCGGTAGGTCTCAAGTACCTGCACGAGGTCGTCGGCGTGCCGCAGGAGACCGTCGATCAGCTCTCTCTGCTCGGCATCTCCGGCATTGCAAACCTGCTGTGCTGCATCAAGATGGCGAAGTACTACGAGCTCGACGAGCACGATATCCTTGCAACCGTCGGCACCGACTCCGCCGTGATGTATCAGAGCCGCATCCGCGAGCTCGAGGAGGAGAACGGCGCGTACACCGAAGCGATGGCTGCCGCAGATTGGGCGGAGCATCTCCACGGTCTGCGCACCGACACGATGGAAGAGCTTACCTACGCAACGAGAAAGCGCGTCCACAACCTCAAATACTACACTTGGGTCGAACAGCAGGGCAAGGACGTTTCGGAGCTCAACGCGCAGTGGTACGACAAGCATTACTGGACCGATATGCACGCGCAGGTCGACGAGATCGACGAGCTCATCAACGAGTTCAACGAGGCGACCGGCCTTCTCAGGAATCTGTAAGAAACGGTATAACACAGGGCAGCCGAATCGGCTGCCCTTATCTTCTACGATCTGTTTTTCAGGCGTTCTGCTGTTCCTCGAGGCGGGCGCGCTCGCGCTCGAACTGCAGGGTGTACAGCGAGTAGTATCTGCCCTTCTTTTGGAGCAGTTCCTGATGCGTCCCCTGTTCGATGATCTCGCCGCGCCGCAGGACGATGATGTTGTCCGCGTGCTGGATCGTGGAGAGCCGGTGCGCCACGATGAGCATCGTGCCGATGTTCATCATCTTTTCCAGGGAATCCTGAATGAGCACTTCGGTCTCCGTGTCGATGTTTGCGGTCGCCTCGTCGAGGATCATGACGGCGGGCTTGTGGATGATCGTCCGCGCAAAGCTCAGCAGCTGCCGCTGTCCCGCGGAGAAATTGTTGCCGCGCTCGCGCACGATCTCGTCCAGTCCGTTGTCGAGCCGGTCGATGAAATGATCCGCGTTGACATAGCGGCACGCTTCCATGATCTTCTCATCGTCGATGCCTTCCAGTCCCAGAAGGATGTTGCTGCGGATCGTGCCCGAGAACAGGAACACATCCTGCAGCATCTGCCCGAAATGCCTGCGCAGCGAGGACATCTTGATCTTTCGGATGTCGATCCCGTCGATCAGGATCTCGCCCTTCTGGAATTCATAGTTGCGGCAGATCAGCGAAAGGATCGTCGTTTTGCCGGAGCCGGTCGCGCCGACGAACGCCACGGTCTCGTTCGGGCTCACATGGAAGGAAACGTCCTTCAACACCCATTCGTCCGGAATATAGCTGAACCAGACGTGCCGGAACTCGATCTCGCCGCGGACCTCCTTGAGTTCGATGGCGTCGGGCGCGTCCGAAAGCGCGGGCTCGATGTCCATGATCGTAAAGACCTTCTCGGCGCTTGCAAACGCCGACTGCAGCCAGTTGAACTGCTCCGCAAGGTTCTGGATCGGGTTATAGAACTTGTTGATGTACATGTAGAAGCTGACGATCGTGCCGACCTCCAGCGTCTGCCCGAG
>JAZNHI010000019.1:0-11842 GCA_045576895.1 Clostridia bacterium
GACGGCCGCGGCAAAGGCGGCGATCGGGGATGCGGAACTGATCATCGGCGCAAAACGCGTGACCGACGCGATCGACACAAGGGGAAAGGCCGTTGAGAACGCGATTGCGTCCGCCGAAATCGAGCGCATCATCCGGGAAACGTCTGCAAGGCGCATCGTGGTCGCCATGTCCGGCGACACCGGCTTTTTCAGCGGGACAAAAACGCTTCTGGAACGGATCGGCGATCTGGAGCCCGAAATCATTCCCGGGATCTCGTCGATCGTGTACCTTGCGGCAAAATGCCGCACGTCGTGGGACGACGCGGCGCTTGCGTCCGCGCACGGCAGGGCGGCGAACGTGGCTGCGCTCGTCCGGCGCAATCCGAAGCTGTTTCTGCTGACCGGCGGAAAAACGGACGTGCCGTCGATCCTTGCAACGCTGACGGAGTACGGGCTCGGCGCAGTTTGCGTGACGATCGGGGAAAACCTTTCCTATCCGAACGAACGGATCGTGTCGGGGACGGCGGCGGCGCTTTGCGGCAAAGCGGTCGACCCGCTTGCGGTACTGCTGATCGAGAATCCGGAGGCGGAGACCGTCGTGACGCACGGCAGGGATGACGGCGATTTTTTGAGGACCGAGGTGCCTATGACCAAGTCCGAGGTCCGCGCGGTAACGCTTTCGAAGCTCCGGCTGACAAGGAACGCGGTCTGCTGGGATGTCGGCGCGGGGACCGGCTCGGTGTCGATCGAAATGGCGGAGGCGGCGGAAAACGGCGAGGTTTTTGCGGTCGAGAAAAAAGCGGACGCCTGTGCGCTGATCGAACAAAACAAGCGGCATCTCGGCGTGTCGAACGTGACGGTGATCGAGGGAACGGCGCCGGAGGCGCTTTCCAAGCTTCCCGCGCCCACGCAAGTCTTCATCGGCGGCAGCGGCGGGAACATCAAAGAGATCATCGAAGCCGCGCTTTCGAAGAATCCGCGCGTGCGCATCGTGCTGAACACCGTGACCGCCGAGACGTTTGCGGAGGCGACGGCGGCGATCAAAGCGCTGCCGCTTCGGAACGAGGAGATCGTCGAGCTGAACGTTTCGCGCGGCAGAAAGGTCGGCGGGTATCATCTGATGACCGCGCAGAATCCGGTATACATCATTTCGTGCGAGGGGGCGGGAGAAGATGCGTAGTCCGCGCGTTCTGTTCGCCGCGCCTTCCTCCGGCAGCGGCAAGACCACGGTCGTGTGCGGGATCCTGCGCGCGCTCAAAAACCGCGGCAAAGCCGTTTCGGCGTTCAAGTGCGGACCGGATTACATCGACCCGCTGTTTCACGAGCATGTGGTCGGGGTCAAATCCGGCACGCTGGACCTGTTCTTTTCCGACGAAGCGCAGATGCGCCGGCTGTACGCGCAGAACGCGAAGGACGCCGACTGCGCCGTGATCGAGGGCGTGATGGGCTATTATGACGGGCTTTCCGCCGCAAGCGACGAGGCGAGCACGTACGCCGTCGCCAAAGCGCTGAACGCGCCGGTCGTGCTGATCGTCGACGCAAGAGGGCAGAGCCTTTCCGCGCTTGCGACGCTCAAAGGATTTTCGGAATACCGCCCGGACAGCGGCATCAGGGGCGTCATCTTCAACCGCATGAGCGAGCCCGTGTATCGGGCGCTGCAGCCCGCGGTCGAAGCGATGGGCATCGTGCCGATAGGCTTCGTGCCGAAATCCGACGCACTGATGATCGGAAGCCGTCACCTCGGACTCGTCACCCCGGACGGGGTCAAGGACCTTTCCGAAAAGCTGGACGCGCTGGCGGCGATGCTTGCGGAAACGCTCGACTTTGACGCGCTTTTGCGCATCATGGAATCCGCGCCGGCGCTTGCCGTGCCGGAACCTCCGGCGGCGCCGGACATGCCGAAAACGGTGATCGCCGTGGCAAAGGACGAGGCGTTCTGCTTCCTCTACCGCGACAATCTTGCGCTGCTCGAACGGTACGGCGCGGAACTGAACTTCTTTTCGCCGCTGCACGATACGGCGCTTCCAGCGGGAACGCAGGGGATGATCCTTCCCGGCGGGTACCCGGAGCTTTATGCAAAGCAGCTTTCCGAAAACGCCGCGATGCGAACGGCGATCCGGAACGCGATCGAACGCGGCATGCCGACCCTTGCCGAATGCGGCGGGTTCCTGTACCTCCATGACACGCTTTCCGACATGGACGGGACGGCGTACCCGATGTGCGGCGTGCTTCATACGGACGCGTTCCGCACGCAAAAGCTCGGTCGGTTCGGCTATATCACGCTTTCCGCGAACGCGGATTCGGCGTTTTTCCGCGCGGGCGAAACGATCAAAGCGCATGAGTTTCACTATTTCGACAGCGCGAACAACGGCGCGGCGTTTGACGCCGTGAAGCCGAACGGGCGCGCGTGGATCTGCATGCACGCGGACGGCAGCCTGCTTACGGGATTCCCGCATCTCTTCTATGAATCGAACCCGAAGCCGATCGAGCGGTTTTTGCGGCTTGCGGCAAAGGAGGCATAAATGGCAAACGCGATCATGATCCAAGGCACGATGTCCAACGCGGGCAAGAGCCTCATTGCGGCGGGACTCTGCCGCGTGTTCAGACAGGACGGATACCGCGTCGCACCGTTCAAGGCGCAGAACATGGCGCTGAATTCGTTCATCACGAAGGAAGGGTTGGAGATGGGCAGGGCGCAGGTCGTGCAGGCGGAGGCGGCGGGCGTCGAGCCGTCGGTGCTGATGAACCCGATCCTTTTAAAGCCCACGAGCGACATGGGCTCGCAGGTCATCGTGAACGGCGAGGTCCGGGCACAGCTTTCCGCACGAGATTATTTTGCGATCAAAAAGACGCTGTTGCCGGAGGTCATGCAGGCGTACAACACGCTGTCCGAACAAAACGACGTGATCGTCATCGAGGGCGCGGGCAGCCCCGCGGAGATCAATTTGAAGGACGCGGACGTGTTCGTGAACATGGGCATGGCAAAGGCGGCGTCCTCGCCGGTGCTGCTCGTCGGCGACATCGACCGCGGCGGTGTGTTCGCGCAGCTGTACGGCACGGTCGCGCTTCTGGATCCGGACGAACGCGCGCTGGTCAAGGGCGTGATCATCAACAAATTCCGCGGCGACGAGTCGATCCTGACGCCGGGTTTAAGACAGCTTGAAGCGCTGACCGGCATTCCGGTCGTCGGCGTCGTGCCGTATGTGCATCTGGACATCGACGACGAGGACAGCCTTTCCGAGCGGCTTGCGAACAAAGCCGCGGCGCTCGTCGATATCGCGGTCATGCGGCTGCCGCGGCTCAGTAATTTTACCGATTTTCGCACGCTCGAGGCGATCGACGGCGTGTCCGTGCGGTATGTGTCGTCCACGCGCGAGTTCGGCGAGCCGGATCTTGTGATCCTGCCCGGCACGAAAAACACGATGGCGGACCTTCTGTGGCTCCGGCAAAGCGGGCTTGAAGCGAAGATCCTGCGGTTTGCAGACGGCGGCGGCGCCGTGTTCGGGATCTGCGGCGGCTTCCAGATGCTCGGGCGCGCGCTCAACGATCCCCACGGCGTGGAGCACGGCGGCACCTTACGCGGCATGGGACTTCTGCCGGTCGAAACGACCTTCACGGAGCAGAAGACGCGAACCCGCGTAACAGGCGCGTTCGGCATGCTTTCCGGCGCGTTCCAAGCGCTGTCGGGACTTCCGTTCGAGGGCTACGAGATCCACATGGGCGAAACGGAAAGCACTGCGCCGGTCGCGGCAATCACCGACGCGGTGACGGGCGCGGCAAAGACGGACGGATGCCAAAGCGGAAACGTCTGCGGCACCTATGTGCACGGCGTATTGGACGGCGACGCGGTTGCGGGCGCGCTGGTGCGCGCGCTTGCCGAACGGAAGGGCGTCGATCCGACACTGCTCGGAAAGGTCTCGGGCGAGGCGCACAAGCAGCGGCAGTACGATCTGCTTGCCGACACGATCCGCAAGCACATGGACATGAACGCGGTTTACCGCATTCTGAGGGAGGGCGTATGACGGAGATTGTAAAGATCGCGCCGATGGAGATCGAGCGCGAAAGCTTTCGCATCATCACGGAGGAGCTCGGGGACCGCGTGCTCGATCCCGAACAGGCGCCGATCATCAAGCGCGTGATCCACACCACGGCGGACTTCGACTATGCCGACAATCTGTACTTTTCGCCGGACGCCGTACGGCTTGCAAAGGACGCGCTGAAGGGCGGCGCGACGGTCGTCACCGATACGCAGATGGCGCTTGCCGGGATCAACAAGCGGACGCTGGAAAAGCTCGGCGGCAGCGCGTGCTGTTTTATGTCCGATGAGGACGTCGCCGGGGAGGCGAAGGCGCAGGGCGTGACCCGCGCGCGCGTCAGTATGGACAAGGCGGCAAAGCTCGGCGGAAACGTGATCTTTGCGATCGGCAACGCGCCCACGGCGCTGATCCGGCTGCGCGAACGGATCGACGAAGGCTATCGCCCGAAGCTGATCATCGGCGTGCCGGTGGGGTTTGTGAACGTCGTCGCGTCCAAGGAGAGGATCATCGAAACGGATGTGCCGTGCATCGTGGCAAGAGGACGCAAGGGCGGCAGCAACGTCGCAGCGTGCATCGTGAACGCGCTTTTATACAGCATCGACGAAACGAGAGGAGCAAAGCAATGAACAGCGATTCTTTCATCAACAACATCGACTGCAAGTATTTTCCGTGCCACAAGACGGCGCATCCGGAGGATTTCAACTGCCTCTTCTGCTACTGCCCGCTGTATATGCTCGGCGACAAGTGCGGCGGCAACTTCACGTACATGGAAAACGGGATCAAAAACTGTACGGACTGCATGGTCCCGCATCAGCGGAACGCCGTGCAGTACATCCTGAAGCGCTGGCCGGAGATCGCCGAGCGGGCGAAGAAGACGGAGGAATGATATGCGGATCCTGGTTCTGAACGGCTCGCCGAAGGGCGAAAACAGCATCACCCTGCAGACGGTGCGCTATCTCGAAAAGCGATTTTCGGACGAGACCTTCGAGGTCCTGCACGTCGGACAGCGCATCAAGGCGCTGGAAAAGGATTTTACAAAGGCGGAGGAAGCGCTTGCGTCCGCCGATCTTCTGCTGTTCTGCTATCCGGTCTATACGTTTTTAGTGCCGAGTCAGCTGCACCGGTTCATTGAGCTCATGAAGGAGCACGGCATTGACCATGCGGGCAAGTGCGCAGCACAGATCACGACCTCGCTGCATTTTTACGATATCACCGCGCACCGTTTCATCCGCGACAACTGCGACGATCTCAATCTCGCCTATCTCGGCGGGCTGTCCGCGGACATGGAGGACCTTTTGAAGCCGGAGGGCAGAAAGGACGCGGAGGAATTCTTCCGCTTCATTCTGTGGCGTAAAGAGCGCGGGTACGCCGAAAGATCGCGCCGCGAACCGAAGCCTTTCACGCCGGTCCCGCTATCGGATTCCGCTGCGCCCGCCATGCAGGAGGGCGGCAGGGTCGCCGTCGTTGCGGACTTCGACCCGGAGGAGGAGAGCCCGATCCGCGCCATGGTCTCGCGGTTTCTGCGCGTCGCGCCGTTTGAAACGACGCTTGTGAACCTTCGCGAGTTTCCGTTTGCGGGCGGCTGCCTCGGCTGCTTCCAATGCGCCGCAAAGGGAGCGTGCGTCTATAAGGACGGCTTCGACAGCTTCCTTCGCGAAAAGATCCAGACCGCCGACGCGATCGTCTACGCGTTCGCGATCAAGGACCATTCGATGGGCTATCGCATGAAGCTCTACGACGACCGGCAGTTCTGCAACGGACACCGCACGGTCACGATGGGCAAGCCCGTGGGCTACCTCGTGAGCGGTCCGCTTTCGGAGGAGGAGAACCTCCGCACGGTGATCGAGGCGCGCGCCGAGGTCGGCGGGAATTTCCTTGCGGGCGTCGCGTGCGACGAATCCGATCCGGACGCGGGCATCGAAGCGCTCAGCGACACCCTGCGCTACGCGGTCGACCACGCCTATCAGCCGCCGAAGACGTTCTGGGGCATCGGCGGGATGAAGATCTTCCGCGACCTGATCTATCAGATGCGCGGACTGATGAAGGAGGACCACCGCTTCTATAAGAAGCACGGCTTCTACGACTTCCCGCAGAAGCGCAAGGGCCGCATCCTCGGCATGTATCTGGTCGGCGGCATGATGCGCAGCAAGAAGCTTCAAAAGAAGCTCTCCGGCAAAATGACCGAGGGCATGCTGATGCCGTACAAAAAAGCATTGGAACAGGCGGAGAAGGAGTGACGCTCCCAAAAGCCTCCCTTGTGTAAAGGGAGGTGGGTGAACGAAGTGAACTCGGAGGGATTGTCGAATCATTGCGCCTTGCGGCGCACGATATGCCTTACGGCGCATGACACCCCCTCATCACCGCTTCGCGGAGCTTCTCCACCCTGAAGGGGGCGAAGCCTCTGCGTGTGTGCCATTCAAAAGCCTGTGTGCGCCACCCGCCCTCGCAAGGACGGGTAAAACACTTGTCAACGAATCGTAGGGGACGCCGACCCCGGCGTCCCGTCAAAAAACGGTTCTCCTGTTTCGGGAGGACCGCTTCATTCTTTACACGCATGACACAATTCTGTTGCATCTCTTTGGTATGATGCGGAGAAAGAGGAGGGGCAAAGCATGAAACAAACACTTTGCGCGCTGCTTGCGCTCATTTTGATATGCGGCGCCGTCGGCTGCGGGGCGGTGGAACAACCGTCCGGACAGCAGAAGGAGCCGATCACGGTCGTCGGAACGGAACAAACGTCCGAACCCGCGACGACCGAACCGACCGAAAAACCGGAACAGTCCGAATCCGAACCGACCGAAAAGCCGGAACAGTCTGAACCCGAACCGGAACCCGTGCAGGAGCTGCCGTTATTTGACCCGTCGGCTTATCCGAACAGTCAGTGGTATATGCCGGTGGTCTCGAACGATCCGCCGTATGTCTACAGCAACAGGTTGACCGTCTTTGAAGACGGCAGTCTGCAGCTTACGATCGACCGCGTCGATTACCGTCTCATAAAGGACGGCGACGTGTTTCGGATTGAAAAGGACCTCTACGCGACGCCGCTCGACCCGACGCCCGCTCGGACGCTCGATGCCGGAACGGTACGCTTCCGCGAGCTGACGCTCGGCGGTCAGACGCTCGTTCGCGTCGAGGCGGTGCAAAACCCGCTGAACGTCTTCTCGAACGATCCGCGTGACCTTTACGACATGACCGCACGGCAGGACCCGCATATCTACCGCACCGCGGACACGCCGCAGGCGTGGGGCTATGCGCCTGAGATGCAGCCGAATACGGAGTGGATCGAGCGTGAACGGCACCCGCTCGGCGACGGCTACGTCGTCTACGGAAACTGCGACGTCACGGTCGCTTCGAACGGCGCGGCAAGCGGATACGTCAAGGTCACGTACGAAGCGGAACGGGAGGACTGCGTGCTTTTGTGGGCGCCGGACGCCGGCGCGCTGGTGCGACCGGGCGAAAACGGCGAGCTGCTGTATTTCGGCGGCCTTGTGCACGATCCGGAGGAGACGCGTGAACAGACCGTGCGATATGCGCTGCGGGCAAATTACGATCCGTACAACCTTTCGACCGGACGGAAGCTGGTCCTTATCAAGATCAATTACGGTCCCGATCCGACAAGCGTGCTCGGACGGGAAAAGAACCACATCGTCGAAGCGTTTGCCGAGGACGGCTGGACAAACGAGCCGCTTTCGATGAAATGGGGCAAACACACGGATTACAGCGAGCTGTTTTTGAAGCTCACCAAGGACGGCAGGATGCTGCTGATCTATCTGAATGAGGATTTCGGTATCTACGACGACGAGGAATACGCCGCCGCGTATCTGCTGTTCGACGCAACCGGAACGCTTGAAAGCTGGGGCGGGTTCAAGCCCTTCGATCATACGCTTTTCGAAGGACATGACTTGAAAGACGCTCTGACGCATGTGAACGGCGCACTCTCCGGCCTTGCCGAGGATGACGATATCTACCTGCTGGACGACGGGCGCATCCTTGTAACCTACTCGGGTCACGAAAGCGGCGAACTGCAGGATTCCATCGTCTTCGACCTGCGGAATCCGTAAGACGAAGCGGCGCAAGCGGGACGCCGACCCCGGCGTCCCCTACAAACGTCTGCGCGGACCGAACAGGGAGCCATGGCGACGCGCGGGAAGCGCGCGACGGCACCTATGTAACGAAGCGAAGCGGAGTGGACAGAAGGAGTGTATGCGACGCGCTGCGACCATGTGAGACCATTCAGGTGCCATAGCGAAACGCGGTTGAGCGAAGGCGGATGAGGTGGATCGATCCGGGATTCTCCGGCAGGAGAATCTTCCTGAACGTGCCCGCAGGGAACACATCACGCGGCGAAGGCGTATATCGCATCCCGAAGGGATATATCACGTTCCGCGTTCGCGGAACACATCACTGCGCCGCAGGCGCCGCCGGGATCAGTTGCGGCGCGAGCGCGTTTGCAAGCTGCAGGCAGTAGCCGAAGCGTTCGTCGTCGCGGGCGTCGTAGCGGTTGCCGAGCATGATCCACTCGCAGTATTCGTAAAACAGAAAATAATCGAGCGCACGGCGGTAGTCTGAAAAGGCGACGCCGTGCTTTTTCGGCAGGTGCTCGTAATAGTATTCGATCGCAAAATCGCGGTCCTCATGCGAGAGGTAAAAATACGCGTTCCGGTCCTCGCGCCCGTGCGCGATCAGCCGCGCGAACGCGGACAGGTACGGCAGCACGCCGCCGTACTCCCAATCGATCAGCACCGCGCGTTCCTCGTCCGCAAGCACGTTGATCGGGAGGAGGTCGTCGTGGCAGAGCGTGCGCGGCGTTTCCGAAAAGACGCGCCGAAACGCTGCGTACGCGCGCTCGAGCAAGTCCGATCCGAGGTATTTTCCGCGGTTTTCGATGCCCTGTTTCGCCATGTCCATCGTAACGCAGACGTCGTACAGATCCTCGCGCTGCCAGTATTCCTCCTGCGAGGCAACGAGCGCGTCGAGCGCAGGGACAAGTCGCTTCCGGTCGCAGATGCGGAGATCGTGCAGGGGAACGTATTCGGTCAGAAAATAATCGTCGCCGTTGTACGTGCACGAACCCAACAGCGCGGGGACGTACGGCTTTTTCTCCGCAAAGAAGCTGCGGTAGACCGGAAGCTCGTACGCCTTTGCACGCTTCAGCACGCACGGCGGGTCGGCGTCGATCCTCCACACGGCGTATTCGGCGCCGTCCTCGTCCGAAGTGAATGCGGTGATCGCGCCGTCCGCAACGGCTTCCATGCCGAGCAAGGAAAGGATCTCCCTGAGTTCGCCGATCGTCGGCTTCCGTTTTTCTTCCATAACGTCCTCCCGTGCGAGGTAGTCTGATGTGTCGTCATTTTACCACAAAACCCGCGCCGTGCGCAACGCGAATATATTTTTTGAACGGCGCAAAACGGGGTGACAGGACGATCGCGGCATGATAGAATGAACACAGAATCATATGAAAGGCGGAAACGGCATGGAACAGGTCACGGACATGAAGTATCTGAAGCTTTTGGCGCACGAGTACCCGACGATCGCGGAGGTCTCCACGGAGATCATCAACCTCAAAGCGATCCTCGGTCTTCCGAAGGGCACGGAGCATTTTATCAGCGACATTCACGGCGAATACGAGGCGTTCATCCATATGCTGAAAAACGCGTCGGGCGTCATCCGCAAGAAGATCGACATTCTCTTTGAGAACACGGTCACCGAGGCGGAGCGCAACACGCTTGCAACGCTGATCTACTATCCCGAACAGAAGCTCGATCAGCTGAAGCGCGCGGGCGTCGTCAATCCGGAATGGTACAAGATCACGCTCCGCAGGCTTGTCGAGGTCTGCCGCTTCTCCGCGTCGAAGTATACGCGCTCTAAGGTCCGCAAGGCGCTGCCCGAAAGCTATGCTTACATCATCGACGAGCTTTTACACGCGATCGAAACCGAGGACAAGATCCGCTACAACAGCGAGATCATCCGTTCGATCATCGAAACCGAGCAGGCGGATCCGCTGATCGTAGCGCTTTCTAACCTCATTCAGCGGCTTGTCATCGACCGGCTGCACATCGTCGGCGACGTGTTCGACCGCGGTCCCGGCGCGCACATCATCATGGACCGGCTGCTTTCCTATCACAACGTCGACATCCAGTGGGGCAACCACGATATCCTATGGATGGGCGCTTCCGCGGGCAACCGCGCGCTGATTGCGACCGCGATCATCAACTCGCTGAAATACGGCAACGTGGACACGATCGAGGACGGCTACGGCATTTCGCTGTCCCCGCTTTTGAAGTTCGCGCTCGAAACGTACGCGGACGACCCGTGCACGAAGTTCCTCCCGCGCGAGGTCGGCGACGCGCACCACGACAACCCCGAGATGATCGCCAAGATGCACAAGGCGATGGCGATCATCCTCTTTAAGTTAGAGGGACAGATCATCGAGAAGAACCCCGAGTATCACATGGAACACCGCCGCATGCTGCACCGCGTGGACTACGAGCGCGGCACGATGGTGATCGACGGCGTGGAGTATGAGCTTGCGGACAAGCGTTTCCCGACCGTGCTGCCCTCCGATCCGTACGTGCTGACCGAGGAGGAAGAGGACCTGATGGACAAGCTGCGCACGGCGTTCTACCATTCCGGCAAGATCCGCGAGCATACGAAGTTCCTGTTCTCGCACGGCAGCATGTATCTCGTGTGCAACGGCAACCTGCTGTTCCACGGCTGCGTGCCCTCGAACCCGGACGGCAGCTTTGCCGAGGTCACGATCGACGGCAAGGCGTATTCCGGCAAGGCGCTGTTTGACAAGGCGGACGCGCTGGTGCGCCAGGGCTTTTTCACCAAATGGGGCACGCCCGAGCGCGAGCAGGGGCTTGACTTCTTCTGGTACATGTGGTGCGGCACGAACTCGCCCCTCTTTGGCAAGGACAAGATGACGACGTTCGAGCGGTACTTCATCAACGACAAGACCACGCACGAGGAGCACAAGAACCCGTACTTCAAGCTTGCCGAGCACGAGGACTTCGCAATCAAGATCCTAAAGGAGTTCGGATTAAGTGACGATCCCGATTCGCACATCATCAACGGACACGTGCCGGTCAAGATCAAGAAGGGCGAATCCCCGATCAAGGCGAACGGACGCATCTTCGTCATCGACGGCGGCATGTCCAAGGCGTACCAGTCCACAACGGGCATCGCGGGCTATACGCTGATCTACAACTCGCAGCACATGATCCTTTCGTGCCACGATCCGTTCGTGACGGTCAACGAGGCGATCCGTTCCGAGGTGGATATCCATTCCACGCAGCAGACCGTCTATACGCCGCACACGAGAAAACGCGTCGCAGACACTGACGTCGGCAAAACGCTTTTGGAGCGCATCGAAGACCTTACGCGCCTGCTCGCCGCCTACCGCTCCGGCGCGATCAAGCAGCATTCGAGATAACCGCTTGCAGCGCAGGAAGTGCGTTCATCAAGACAAATATAAAAGCCGGAAGGAATCCAAACTCCTTCCGGCTTTTGATGGGTGTACCATCAGCTTGCAGACGCTATCCGCAAACGCGGCGGCAGTGGGTTGTCAAGAGAACCGTCCCCTTGACACTGACGTTGTGGTTGTGGTAGGTATAGGTTTTGTGTCAAGAGAACCGTCCCTCCGACCCCCTGTGTTCACTCCAATTCTACAATGATTAAAACCCATCCTGGTGCCAATTCTTCAGTTGCGAACCCCATAGACGATTCTGAAACTGTATTTTCCGAGTAAACAAGATAAAGCGTATAGTGTAAGTCATAATCGGTATCTCTAAATACACGAGTTTTATATATGAAATAGTCGCTCT
>JAZNHI010000020.1:0-11270 GCA_045576895.1 Clostridia bacterium
CGCGTTTGATCGCGCGTCGCTATCTCTTCTCCTCAAGGAGAAGGCAAAAAGACATGATAGGGTAAAAACTGCGCCTTAGGGAAAAGAGTAAATTTCAAACGATAGTATCAGGAGGCACGTATGGATCCGAAGTATGAACCGCTGTTCACGCCGTGGAAGGTCGGAAACGTCACGATCAAGAACCGCGTCGTGATGCTGCCCATGGAGGGCACGAACATGATCCAGTGGGAAGCAAAGACCGGCGTCGTCAAGGGCATCGACAGGTTCTACGAGGACCGCCGCAGCGAGAACGTCGGGCTCTTTATCCCGGGGCTGATCCCGCTGATCTCTATCGTCGGCAAAAAGTGGGTCTACCGGCATCCCGAGGTGTTTGATAAGGTCCGCCCAATCATCGACGGGATCCACAGTAGCGGCGCGAAGGTCTTTTTTCAGATCAGCGCGGGCAGCGGACGTTCGATGCTGCTGCCGCCGATTCTCAAACCGTTTATCAAAAAGGGCGTGCTGAAAACGCTCGCCTCGCCGGTGCTTGCAAGCAAATGGTGGTGGTCCGCGCCGGATCCGGATGAGCCAAACGTATGGGATCCCTCGGTGAAGATGGATCATTTCACCGACAAAATGATCGAAAAATTCATCTACGCCTTCGGACAGACAGCGCTCAGATGCAAGGAGATCGGCTGCGACGGCGTGGAGATCCATGCGGTGCACGAAGGGTATCTTCTGGACCAGTTTGCCATGCCGTACACGAACCACCGGACCGATCAATACGGCGGCTCGCTGGAAAACCGCCTGCGCTTTGCATGCGACATCGTCAAAGAGATCAAAAAGGTCTGCGGCGCAGACTTTCCCGTGTCGGTCCGCTATTCCGTGCGCTCCATGACCCGCGGGTTCAACGAGGGCGCGGTCCCGGGCGAGGAATTCACGGAGGTCGGGCGCTCGCTGGAGGAATCCGAAAAAGCGATCAGGATTTTAGAAGACGCGGGCTACGATATGTTCAACTGCGACAACGGTACCTATGACGCGTGGTTTTGGGCGCATCCGCCGGTGTACGCGCCGCTGAACATGAATCTATCCGACGTCGAGCATATCAAGAAATTCACCTCGAAGCCGGTCGTCTGCGCGGGACGCATGCAGCCGGATGCGGCGGCGGAGTCGATCGCCGCGGGACGCATCGACGCAATGGGCGTCGGGCGGCAGCTGCTCTGCGATCCCGAATATGTCACGAAGATCAGGGAGGGACGGCTCGACGACGTGCGTCCCTGCATCGCCTGCCACGGCGCGTGCCTGACGTTCTTCGGTCTGAACGGCAAGGGCACCGACATCGACCCGATGCACGTGGAGATGGGCCGCTGCGTGCTGAACCCGTGGACGAACAACGAGATGAAATACAGCAAGGCGCCCGCAAAGCACCCGAAGCATATCGCAGTGATCGGCGGCGGCATCGGCGGCATGGAGACCGCGATCCAGGCGGCTTTGCGCGGACATCGGGTCGACCTCTATGAAAAGAGCAACCGGCTCGGCGGCGTGTTCAACGCCGCGGCAGCAATGTCGTTCAAGGAGAAGGACAAAGAGCTGCTCCATTGGTATCAAAAGCAGCTGAATGCCTGCGGCGCCGCGGTGCATCTGAACACGGAGATCACGGACGTCGACGCGCTCGGCGCGGACGTGATCGTGATCGCGACCGGCGCGCACGCAAGGACGCTCCCTATCCCCGGCGCAGAGAAAGCCGTAACGGCGGTCGATTTTCTCGACGGCAAGGCGGAGGTCGGCGATCGCGTCGTCATCATCGGCGGCGGGCTGACCGGCTGCGAGATCGCGTACGAGCTTGCGCTGCAGGGAAAGCATCCGTCGGTCGTCGAAATGACGCCGTACCTCGTCGGCGCGCGCGGCATCTGCATGGCAAATTCATCGATGCTCCGTGAGCTTTTGCGCTTTCACAAGGTCCCGGCGTACCTTTCCGCGACGGTTGAGACGATCGCCGAAAACGGCGTCGTATTGAACACGCCGGAGGGCAAAAAGGTCGTGCCCGCGGATTCGGTCATCCTGTCGGTCGGCTACACGGCGGACGCGCGCTTTGCGGCGCTGAAGGAGCGGAAGGGCGGCAAGCCCGTATACTTCGTCGGCGACTGCGACAAGGTAGGCAGCTTAAAGACCGTCGTCAGGCAGGCGTATGAGCTTGTGCAGACCATTTCATACCGGTAAGGAGGAACACCATGATTCAAAATCAAACCATCGTCATCACCGGCGCGTCGAGCGGAATCGGCAAGACCATGCTTGAAATGCTCGCCGCAAAGGAGAACAACAACCGTATCGTCGCGGCAAGCCGCAGCATCGGAAAGCTTGAAGGCTTCGGCGACAACGTGACCCTCTTTCCGTGTGATCTCAGCACGCAGGCAGGCGTCGACGCGCTCTTTGCAAAAGCGGAGGAGGTCTTTACCAAGATCGACATTCTCATCTGCAACGCCGGCGCGCCGTATTACGAACGGTACGACTATGAGGATTGGGGGCGGATCGAACGGATCTTCTCGCTGAACACATTCTCCTGCATGTACAGCTATTCGAAATACCTGAACCACCTGAACGGGCAGGAAGGTCGTTTGATGTTCACCATCTCCGCCATGGGCGAAATGGCGCTGCCGGGGTATGCGCTCTATGCCGCGACCAAATTTGCGATGAAGGGCTTTCAGCAGGCGATCCGCCTTGAAACACCGAAAAATCTGAAAATCACCTGCGTCTATCCCGTCGCCACCAAAACGAACTTCTTCGAGGTCGGCGGTGCGGGACACAAGGTGGAACAGCCGTTCCCGGTGCAGACGGCGAAGGCAGTCGCAAAAGCAGCGATTCGCGGTGTGGAAAGGGGACGCAAGCAGGTCTATCCCTGTCCGGTATATCTGCCGAGCCGGGTTTTGATGAACGTGCTGCCACCGGTGAGAAGCCTCTATCTGAAGAGCCAGTATCGGATGCTGCAGCGCTTCCTTGCGCGCAAGCAAAGCGACGGAAAGGAGGCATGATCATGGCGCATACGCAGGAAAAAGTCCACGCGATAGTCGAAAAACAGCGGGCGTACTTCCGCACCGGCGCGACGCTCGACGTCGATTTCCGCATCGAACAGCTGAAAAAGCTCCACAAAGCGGTGCTCGATCATAAGGAACTGCTCGAAAAAGCGCTCTGGGAGGATCTTCGCAAGAGTCCGGTCGAAGCGTACCTGTGCGACCTCGGACCGGTGATCGTCGAGGTTGACGAAATCCTGAAGGGGATCCGCAGATGGGCAAGACCCAAGCGTCATTTTTCGGGGCTGATGTGCTTTCCGAGCACGACGACAACGGTCTATCCGATGCCGTACGGCGTGTCGCTGATCATTTCGCCGTTCAATTTTCCGATCCTTCTGACGCTCGGCGTGCTTGCGGCAAGCATCTCCGGCGGCAATACGGCGATACTGAAGACGAGCTCGAAGTCCGCGGCAAGCACCGAAGCGTTGAAAAAAATGATCGCCGACACGTTCCCGGAGGAATACGTAACGGTCGTGGACGGCGGGCACGACGTTGCGGATATGTGTCTTGCGGAACGCTTCGACAAGATCTTCTATACCGGCTCGCCGGCGGTTGCAAAGCACGTCCTTGAGATGGCGGCAAAGAACCTGACCTCGGTCGCGCTGGAGCTCGGCGGCGAAACCGGAAACTGGTGCATCGTCCGAAAGGATGCGGATCTTAAGGACGCCGCGCGCAAGATCGCGTTTTTCAAGCTCTGCAACGCGGGACAGATCTGCATCAACATCAATCAGATCGCCATTGCGCAGGAGGTCGCCGAACCGTTCCTTGCGGAATTGAAGAAGGAATTCGTCCGGCAGATCGGCGAAAAAGCGGAGGAAAATCCGGACTATCCGAAGCTGATCACGGAAAAGGTCTATGAGAAATGCGAAGCGCTGACCGCGCAGTACAGAGATCGCGTGGTCTTCGGCGGCACGGGAAACCGCGAAGCATGCAAGTTTGCGCCGACGGTATTCTACCCGATCGACGCCGACGAGGAAATCGTCCGACACGAGCTGTTCTGTCCGCTGCTACCGGTCGTGCCGTTCCGCGACGAGCAGATCGACGAGATCCTGAACGTGATCGCCTCGCGCGAGCATCCGCTTTCGATGTATGTGTTCACGAAGGACAAAAAATGGGCAAAGCGCGTGATGAGCACACTGCAGTTCGGCGGCGGCTGCGTCAATGAGGTCTGCATCCACATGATGGTGAAGGGCGTGCCGTTCAACGGCACCGGACATTCCGGCATGGGCGCTTACCACGGCGAATGGGGATTCCGCGAATTCACGCATCCGCAGACGGTTCTTTTCGGCAAGACGCACGGAAACCTGCCGCTTCGGGAGCATCCCTATTCCGGCAAAGCAGGCGAATGGAAAATGAAGCTTCTGAAATGGTTCGAACGATGATGAAAAAGGACGCTATGGCAAACGATCCCGCGCGGAATGATCGCCTCATTCTGACGGACGCAAACGATCGGAGCATCGGCACAGCGACAAAGGAACAGGCGCACAGGCAGGGACTTCTGCACCGCGCGTTTTCCGTGCTGCTCTTCCGCGAGACCGAAACCGGGCGGGAATATCTGCTTTCGAAACGCGCGGCGGAAAAATACCATTCCGCGGGACTTTGGGCAAATTCCTGCTGTTCGCACCCGCGCGAGGGCGAGACCGTTTTGTCTGCCGCCGAAAACCGCGTTTCGGAAGAGCTCGGATGCACGGCAAAAGGTCTTGCTGAGATCGGGCGGTTTGTGTACCGCGCGGCATTTCCGAACGGGCTTATCGAATACGAATCGGATCATGTGCTGATCGGCAGATTTACGGGAATTCTACAGCCGGATCCTTCGGAGATTTCCGAAACGCGATGGGTCACTGCGGAAGAAATGAACGGGTTGCTGGTAAAAACACCGGAGCTGTTTGCGCCGTGGGCGTTTACCGTGCTTTCCACGGCGCTCAGCTATGAAGCAAAAATGCACGGCGATCTTGCATAGAATCCGAATGAAACACAGACAGATATCTTTTCGGTATCTGTCTTTTTTTTAAAGAAGGGTTTTGATTCGGTTCACCCGATATTGTTTCTTTAAGAAGAATATGGTATACTGTCGGAAAGGGGAAAAAAGGGGAGAAAGATGTCACAGTCAAGCTACAATCATAATTCCGGCTTCCATTCCGATGAACGAAATCGGCAGTATTCCCGCGGACCGCGGATCCCGAACTCGTTTGACGGACAAGGACAAAACAGAAATGCCAATCAATCGCAGTACAACAAGAACGGCCATCAACAGGGAAATCACGGGCAGGGTGCATATTTCGATCCTTCCCTGTTTGCGTTGAACGGACGCGTGGAACCGTATGAGCAAAACGAATACGAACGCGGACGTGAACAGACGCCGCAGAATAATACCTATTACAGACCCGATGATTTCGGATCAAACGGACAGCCGCCGAAAAAGAATATGACCGCGATCATCGTGATCCTTATTCTTTCCTTCCTGCTTCTTGTCGGCGCAACGTTTCTGACCGTGCTGTTACTGAACAGAAAAGACAGCGAAACCGAGGATCCGGAAGAGCCGACCCCGACGGAAACGCCTTTCATTCCGGTCGAAACTTCGCC
Organism: Clostridia bacterium; assembly: GCA_045576895.1. Classification (GTDB taxonomy): domain Bacteria; phylum Bacillota; class Clostridia; order Christensenellales; family CAG-138; genus UBA3792. Next base: position 5,631 of record JAZNHI010000020.1, read on the forward strand.
GCACGATCCCGAAGAACACGGCATAGATGAGATCGTCACGGAAACGGCATCGCATGATTCACACGAAACCGTTACGGAAACGCCCATCGAGACGCCGACCGAAACACCGCTGACGCCCACGCCGACTCCGCTGCCGACACCCACGCCGGTGCCGAAGACCTTTACGTTCGGCGGCGCAACGGTGCAGACCGGCGCAACCGAGATCTGCGGAAGACCGGATGATCTCAATTTCAACGGAGACGGAAAAGGGTATTTCACGCGCATTTCCCGGGAAGAAGTGGAAACGATGGTTGCGCTTTGTCCGGATCTTCGCGTTCTGGATGTGGATTACTGTTTCTTTGAAACATACGAACCGCTTGCAAAGCTGAAGAACCTCGAGTATCTGGAACTGAAAACCTGCGGAAACAGCAAGGGCGGCGTTCCGCTGACCGACATCGGATGGATCGAAGGACTTACAAATCTCACGCATCTGAATCTGTGTCACAACAAAATCCATGATATTTCCGCGCTGGAAAACCTCAATCAGCTGGAATGGCTGAATCTCGGAGACAACGGACTGTACGACAGCGATCTTTCCTATCTGGAGGATCTGACCGCTCTCAATACGCTGTATCTGTATTCCAATAACCTGAAGGATGTGTCCGCGCTGAAGAATCTTTCTGCGCTGGAAACGCTGAACCTCGGCAACAACAAAAACATCAAGACAGTCAAGAGCCTGACAAAGCTGAAAAAGCTGAGCACTCTGCAGGTGTTCGGAACTTCGATCGACGATCTTTCCTATTTCAAGGATTTTGCGAAACTCACGAAGGTCGATCTTGCCGGATGCAAGAAGCTTGTGTATTCGGATTATTATAACGATCTGAAGAATTGCAAGAAACTGAAAACGTTCGTCGTTGCTAAAGATGACTATGACGGCATTTCTGCCGGAGAAAAATTGAAATCGGAAGGATCCTCAATCAAATATGAAATCAAAAAATAACATGACGATCATCGCAAAAAGCTTCGCTGTTCTTCTGTCCGTCCTGTTTTTGCTTTCCGTGGCGGGATGTTCCAAAAAGAAGGAAGAAACGAAGTTGTCCGAGGACATGGGCATTCCCGCAACAGAGATCTTATCCTTACTGAGAGATCAGATCCCGCAGTATGTCGGTAATTACTATGATTTCACGATCGAAGAAGAAAAACACTCTGTTTACAGGGTCGTCGATCACGGAACCGCATATATCGTAGATTATCTTGATATTTACATTGAAATCATGGATAAAGACTTCAATCGTTATCGGATGCGCAGCAGCGACATCGCGATGCGTGAAGAGGACAGCGAAACATGGAAATGGTCGGATACATATTTCGGAGGACCGTTTCCGATCGAAAAAGAGCAGGAAGTACAGGAGATACAGGACCCGCAGCAGACTGATGTAACGCAGGAATCAGACCCGATGGATGCGCCGGAGTCCGAACCGAAAATCTTTGTTCTGAGAAATTCAGAACCGGTTTTAAGTTCCAAAGATTTGAGGCAGGGCGAAATCGTAACGTTCGGCAGCTATTGGCAAAATAAAGAAGGAGAGAATAAGGAACCGATCGAGTGGTACGTGGTTGAAACGAATGAAGATTCCGTATTGCTGGTATCTGTTTATATTCTTGATTGCAAGCAATATAATTCAGAGAACAAAAAAATGAAATATAAAGACAGCGATCTGTATAAATGGCTGAATGACACATTTAAAAACGAGGCTTTTACAGAACAGGAACAGAGTATTATTCAGTATGTTACTCTTCCGGATAAAAATGATAACATATATTTAAGAAAGAAGAAAAATAATACTGCAACAAAATATGCTGTTGAGAATGGTTTGAATATGACAAATATATACTGGTGGATATGCATAGATCATAAAGATCCGGACAAATATTCATATGATGTTATTGAGAATAATGCATTATGTGGAAGAATAGAAGGAAAAGACTATTCTTTTCCAATGAAAGATAAGGATAAAGGCGTACGACCGGCTGTCTTCATCAATTATTGATTCTCATCTGTAAAAAAGCAAAGACCCCGAACGGTTTCGTTCGGGGTCTTATCGTTCTTCATCAATAGACGCGCATCGGTACGATCAAATAGAGATATGCGTCGCCCTGCACCGGACGAATGACGCACGGGCTGATCGGGCTGTTGAACTCGAGATAGACCGTTTCGTCCGTCACGCTTCTTAAAATGTTGATCACGTATTTCGGATTGAAGGCAATATCGATCGGATCGCCGACGATGCTGACCTCCATCGTATCCTCGCTGCGGCCGACAAAGCTCTCGGCGCTGACGGTCAGCGTGCTGCCTTCAAAATGCATCAGGATGCTGTTGTTGCCCTCGCGCGCAATGAGCTGCGCGCGATCGGTGATCGTCAGAAGCTCTGCGGTATCGACCAGAACGCGCGTTTTGCATTCCTTCGGAATAATGCGCTTATAATCAATGTAATTACCGTCCAAAAGACGCGCGGTCAGCCGCGTATCGTTTACCTGTACAGTAAGATGCGTCTGCGTCAGCGAAACGGTGACGTCTTTTTCGGTCTCTTCCGCCATCTTTGCAAGTTCGCTCAAAACCTTCCCCTGCACGATCGTGCGCTTTTCGACGTCGTTGTTTTGGGTATGCAGCGAGGTCATGGCAAACTGGAAAGAGTCGGTCGCAACAAACGTCAGAAGATCGGCGTTCGCTTCGATCAAAGCGCCGGTCAGGACCGGTCTCGAATCATCCTGCGAAACTGCAAAGACCGTATGATCGATCATCGTGCGAAGCTGTTCCGCATTGACCTTGATATCCACAACATCGCCCTTTGCGCGCATGATCGGGTACTCGTCAAACTCGATGCACTGCAGTCTCTGACGCACGCGGCCGCTTCTGATTTTCAGAATCAGACCTTCCAGCTCGGCATACAGCGGTTCGTTCGGCAGCTTCCGAAGGATCTCCGCCAAAAACTTTCCTTTCAGAATACATTTTCCTTCTTCTTCCACGGTCGCCGGAAGATAACACTCCTTCTGAAACATCAGATCGGAGCAGGTCAGGTGCAGACCGTCGCCGGTCGCTTCGATCAGCACGCCGTCCAGAACGGGCATCGCAGAACGCACCGGCAGCGCTTTGATGACGGAGAGAACACCTGAACACAGGTCTTCTGTTTGCATGGTAAACTTCATATCGGTTCCTTTCCGGCGGTTATCCACCATTTCTTCTTCAGTTTGTGATGATCCTTTATATTTATTTCAGCAGTCGTAACAGTAGGCGGTGTGGAAATCAGGGATAACCCGGTTTTGCTTCGGCGGTTCCGGACTTTTCTCTGTGGGAAACCGACCGGTTTGCTTGTGGAAAACCGATTCGGTTTTCCACGTTTTCCGTTTTGTCCGCTTTATCCTCATTTTTTCCACTTTACAGATCCGTATTCTGTGGAAAACTCATCCTTCCCGAATCCGGATCCGGATACTTTCGATCGTATCGGCAAACGACGGATCCTCGGAGATCATCTGTGTGATCTTATTGCAGGCGGAAATCGCCGTCGTATGGTCGTTCCGGTCGAACAGACTCGCGATCCGTTTATAAGGAAGACTCAGCATGGTGTGGCAGAAATACATGGCGATCTGCCGCGGCATCACGACCTCCTTGTCGCGCCGCTGCGACATGATGCTTTCGACCGGAATCGAATAATACTCCGCAACCGTGTCACGGATGCGTTCCGGCGTCACGATGATATCCTGCTTCTGCGGAAGCATGTCCTTCATCGCTTCCTTCGCAAAGCTCAGCGTGATCGGCATGCGCTTCAGCCGCGCGTACATGATGACGCGGTTCAGACTGCCTTCGAGTTTGCGGATGTTGTCGACAAAATTTTCCGCAATGAAATTGATGATGTCGTCTCCGACCTCCACGTGCTCGTTCTGCGCGCGGTTTCTTAAAATCGCGGTCCTCGTTTCCAGATCCGGCGCCTGAATGTCCGCGACAAGACCCCATTCAAAGCGGGAGGAGAGACGTTCCTCGAGCGCCTTGATCTCCTTCGGCGGACGGTCGGAGCTGATGACGATCTGTTTTCCAGCGTTGTGCAGCGTGTTGAACGTGTTGAAAAACTCCTCCTGCACCGCCTGTTTTCCGGCGATGAACTGGATATCGTCGATCATCAGAAGATCCACGTTGCGGTACCGCTGCCGAAACTCCACGTTTTTGCCGGCTCTGACCGCTTCGATCATGTCGTTCGTGAACATTTCGCTGGTGACATAGACGATGCGCGCCGCGGGATTCGCTTCCTTCACGGCATGCCCGATCGCGTGCATCAGATGCGTTTTGCCCAAGCCCACGCCGCCGTACAGGAACAGCGGATTATACGCCATGCCCGGCGCTTCGACGACTGCAAGCGCCGCAGCATGCGCAAAGTTGTTTGACTTGCCGACAACGAACGTATCGAACGTGTATTTCGGATTCAGCGTCAGCGAATTCAGAGGAACCTCATCCGCGGCTGCGCGGATAAAATCCTTCCGCTGCGCGGGCAGGATCAGAAGAATGTCCAGAATATCCGGATCCGCCTTCTGCACGGCGGTGCGCACGTGATCGAAATAGTATTCCGTCACCGTATTTTTCACGACGTCGTCCGCCGCTTCCAAAACAAGGATCCCGTTCTGTACGGTCACCGGATCGAGCGCGTCGATCCAGCGGTGAAACGTCACCGATGAGATCTGCGGACGAATGCTTTCCCGCGCTTCATACCAGATTTTGCTGAGTTCTGCCATATACTTCCCCAATCTTTCGCGAAAGAAACCGTTCGGCTCCTTCATAACGCTGTTCTACCTCTGTTATCATAACAGATTTTTTTCGGAAAGGAAAGCGTTTTTCAGCAAAAACACCGGCCGAAACGTGTTCCGCCGGTATTTGTCTTCCGTATTCTTCAGGAGTTATCCCCTTAATGGGAACACCCGTCTTCTTTGCGGAGTCAGTTAAGAGGCAATTCGATCGCGCAATCCGAAAGAACGGTTTCCTCCCATCCGAGAAGGTTGTATCCGTACTCCGGCATTTCCGTCGGCGCTGCGTCGACCGTCAGAACGATCGGATCGCCCTTTTTGGATCCGTCCATCGGATCGAGGATCGGCACGATTCCCGTGATCCGCACAATCTTCGGCACGAGCCGGATCGATCGGATCTCCGGAAGATCCTCCGCGTGGATCGGCAGCTCGATCTTCCAGCGGTCGCCGCCGAGACTGTTCGGCACGCGGGATTCGATGCGCTCGCCGTTCACATAGACGTCGAACTGCAGCCCTTCGTGATACGTCAGAAGCGAATTCATCAGATCTTCATTGAAAGAATCCGGTGCGGTATACGTGTTGATCGCAATCGTCATGCCGCCGGGCAGGATCGTCGTTTCCAGATTCAGCGTCACACCGTTGAACGATACCGTGCGGTTTCCGATCTTCGTAAATTCCCTCGTTTCGGGATCCCTCTCCATCACCGTCATCGGCGCGGAGCCGGAAAGCGTCAGCTCGCAGGTCTTCGCTTCATGCTTGTTGCCCGCGGTCGTGTCAAACGAGAATTGATGCTTCACCCGTGCAACGTTGTATTCGATCTCCGGATCGTCGCAGTTGTAGATGTAATAATACAGCGTCATTTCGACTGTTCCG
>JAZNHI010000021.1:0-3618 GCA_045576895.1 Clostridia bacterium
CCGGACCCCCGGTTCACAGAGAACCCCCACCCCGGTTCAGACAGAACCGCCCCCCGGTTCACAGAGAACCGGGAAATAAATAATAACAGTAAAGATAGAATGGGCGACGTCCCGTCAGTCGGTCATAACGCGCGCGAGGACATGACGGGACTTGACGCGATCTTAGCGCCCCTGTATCTCGATTCCTTTTTCGATCAGGTCTTTGCGCAGAGTGTGAAGCAGGCGATCGGAACCATGTACGACCTGCCGTCTCTTTCGGTCAACGGCATGCGCATTCCGAACGCGCTGATCCGGAAGCGGCTGATGATGCTCACGATCGACCACATCGATTACGTGGAAAAACAGATCGACGCGCTTTCGGGCGAGATCACGAACGGCGAACGGTATCTGATGGCGTGCATCTACAACGCGCCGGTCGACTGCATGATGAAGAACGCGCGGGACCTGAACGATCCGTGGCAAACCATGCACATCCGATGATTTTTCCTTGCGTTTATGCCCGCGGCTTGGTATAATTATATATAAGTCAACCAAAGGGGAAATCGTATGAAAATCATCGAATTGAAGGAAACGGTCACGGCGTCGAACGACCGCGATGCGGCGGTGCTGCGCGAAGAGCTTCGGACAAAGGGCACGCTGCTCATCAACCTGATGTCGTCGCCCGGCGCGGGCAAGACGACGCTTTTAGAGCGCACGATCCGGGACATGAAGGACGAACTGCGCATTGCGGTCATGGAAGCGGACGTCGATTCCGATGTGGACGCGGTGCGGATCGAAAAGCTGGGCGCAAAGGCAGTGCAGGCGCACACCGACGGCATGTGTCACATGGACGCGGGCATGACGCGCCGCGCACTGGAAGGACTGGGCGAAGAGCAATTTGACCTCGTCGTGCTCGAAAACGTCGGCAACCTGATCTGCCCCGCAGAGTTCGACACCGGCGCGGGCAAGTGCGTGATGCTGCTTTCCGTGCCCGAGGGCGACGATAAGCCCCTGAAGTACCCGCTGATGTTCTCGGTGAGCGACGTTCTGATTATCACCAAGACCGACGTCGCGCCGTACTTCGATTTCGACTTCGACAAGTGCATCGAGCGCGCACGGAAGCTGAACCCGAACATCCGCATCTTCGCGGTCTCCGCAAAGACCGGCGACGGCTTTGAAGCCTGGGAGGATTGGCTCAGGTGCGCCGTTGCGAACTGGAAACACGAACCGTCCATTATTCAAGAATAAGGAGATACAGCCATGCCCGAAACCTACGATCAGAATCCACGCACCAAATCCAAGTACGACGGCGAGCCGGTTTTGCACAAGAAGTACGCGAAACTCGGCGCAAAGATCACGGACAACGTCCCACACAAGCTTTTCGGTCTCAAAACGACCGACGAGGAATACTGGGGACTCCGCGAAGTTCTGAACGAGCACGAGGTCGACATCGCGCTTTCGATGAAGCAGCGCAAATGGTACACCTATGAGCAGCTCTTCGAAATGAACAAGGCGATGGGCGAACAGCTCTTCAGGGAATCCCTCGAGCTGCTGTGCGTCCACGGCTTCGTCGAGTACGACTACGGCGATCACTACAACGACGACGGCCCGATCCCGGGCGCGCCGAAGGAGATCCGGTACCGCACAAGCTACTTCGTGCCGGGCAGCGCGGAGCTGTTTAACTCCTCGGTCTCCCGCATCGAGGCGAATCCGCCGGTGGCAAAGATGTTCGAGCGCATGACGTTTTTGCCGCTCGAGCACATCACCCCGATGGTCCGTCCCGGCGGCAACGGCATCGGCATGCACGTCATCCCGGTCGAAAAGGAGGTTGCCGCAAACCGCGAGGCGGTCAAGGTCGAGAAGATCTCGCACTGGCTGCAAAAATACGACGGGCACATCTCGGCGGGCATCTGCTCCTGCCGCGCGTCCCGCGCGATGCTCGGCGAGGGCTGCACCGACGACGAATCCGACTGGTGCATCCAGGTCGGCGACATGGCGGACTACACGGTCGAGACCGGCAGAGCGCACTACATCACCAAGGAGCAGGCGCTTGAAATCCTGAAGCGCGCCGAGGAAAACGGCTACGTGCATCAGAACACGAACATCGACGGCGAGGATCACATCTTTGACATCTGCAACTGCAACGTCAAGATCTGCAACGCATTAAGAACCTCGCTTCTTTACAACACCCCGAATATGAGCAAGTCCGCGTACACCGCCAAGGTCGATAAGGAAAAATGCGTCGCCTGCGGACGCTGCGTGGAGTTCTGCCCGGCGGGCGCATTGAAGCTCGGGCAGAAGCTTTGCAAAAAGGACGGCACCGAGGTCCAATACCCGACCTCCCCGACCCCCGACCGGCTGCGCTGGGGCAAGTACGCGTGGGACGAGAACTACCGCGATTCCGCGCGCGTCAACACGCACAAGACCGGCACCGCGCCGTGCAAGACCGCGTGTCCCGCGCACGTGCCGATCCAGGGCTACCTCAAGATGGCAAGAGAGGGGCGGTACGACGAAGCGCTGGCGCTGATCAAGCGCGAGAACCCCTTCCCCGCGATCTGCGGCAGAGTCTGCAACAAGCGCTGTGAGGACGCGTGCACGCGCGGCACGATCGACCAGCCCGTGGCGATCGACGACGTGAAGCGGTTCCTGGCGGACCGCGACCTGCACGCCGAAACGCGCTACGTGCCGAAGAAGATCATCAACAACCTGACCGGCGAATGGCCGCAGAAGATCGCGATCATCGGCGCGGGTCCCGCGGGACTGTCCGCCGCGTACTATCTCGGCGAGATGGGCTACCGCCCGACCGTGTTCGAAAAGAACGCAAAGCCCGGCGGCATGATGACCTACGGCATCCCGTCGTTCAAGCTTGAAAAGGACGTCATCGACGCGGAGATCGACGTGATCCGCGCGCTCGGCGTCGACATTCGCTGCGGCGTCGAGGTCGGCAGGGATATTACGATCGAGGAGCTTAAGAAGCAGGGCTACGAGGCGTTCTACATCGCGATCGGCTGTCAGGGCGGCAGGCTGCCCGGCGTTCCGAACGAGAAAGCGCCCGGCACCGAGATCGCGGTGAGCTTCTTAAGCAAGGCGCTTTCCGATAACTCGCGGAAGCTCGAAGGCGACGTCGTGATCGTCGGCGGCGGCAACGTAGCGATCGACTGTGCGCGCACCGCGCACCGCTTCGGCGCAAAGAGCGTTTCCATGTTCTGCCTTGAATCGCGCGAGACCATGCCCGCCTCCCCCGAGGAGATCAAAGAAGCCGAGGAGGAGAACGTGCAGATCAACCCCTCGTGGGGTCCGAAGGAAGTCCTGGTGGACGACGAAGGCAAGGTCAAAGGGCTCGTTTTGAAGCGCTGCGTCTCCACGATCGACCCAGAGACCGGGAAATTCTCCCCGAAGTACGACGAGAACGAAACGATCACCGTCGAAGCCAAGACGATCGTGTTCGCGATCGGGCAGGCGATCGAGTGGGGCAAGCTTCTGGACGGCACGAACGTGAAGTTCCACCACGGCAACTACCCCGTCGCCGATCCGTTCACCTATCAGACGGACGATCCCATGATCTTCGTCGGCGGCGACGTGTTCACCGGTCCGAAGTTCGTGATCGACGCGATCGGGCAGGGACATATGGCGGCGGAA
>JAZNHI010000022.1:0-3286 GCA_045576895.1 Clostridia bacterium
GTTTTGTTCGAGGTAGGTCATGTCGGGGATGACCACGTCGATCCCCGGCATCTCCTCGTCCGGGAAGATCAGCCCGCAGTCAATGATGAGAATGTCGTTCCCATACTCGATAACGGTCATGTTTTTGCCGATCTCCCCCACCCCGCCCAGCGGGATGATTTTCAGTTTATGCTTCATATAAAGTGTTCCAACAGATTCCTTTCCTTAATCGACGCTCCCGTAAAAGAACAGGTTGCCGCCGATATCCTTGTAAAACCTGCGTCCGCCCCAGCCTTTGCCGAGCCGCGAGGCGCAGAAAAAGAGTATGTTTTCCGGAAGGTCGAGGTTGCCGTACAGGAAGATGTCCCGCGCTGCCTCGACGATATCCTCCGGCGGCTTCAGCCTTTTGAAGCCCTTGTGATGGATGACCGAAAACTGTCCCTTGCGGTACGCTTCGGTGGAAATATCGGTCACCTTTCCGCCGAACCGCTTTGCCACGCAGCGGTTATAGAGCACGCAGAGCACCGCGCGGTACGCCTGCGCGTTTCTGCCGCCCGCCTCCAGATACGCAACGCGCGCGGCAAGCACCAGATCGGCGTCCGTCACGGAAAACGCCTGCGCGTACCGCGAAAGCGGACGCATGCCGCGGTGGAACCCGTCATCTGCCGTGCCGGGCGCAAACGCCTCGACGGGGTCCTCCGGTTCCTCCCACGGAACCCAGTCCGGATCGGATCCGGACGGCGTGTCCGCCGGGACAAGGTCGATGGTTCCCGGATCGGGAATCTCGGTTTCCGCCGCCGCGACCGAACACGGAAGCAGCAGCATGCAGAGCAAGACAGTCAGAAGACGCTTCATCGTCCGTCCTTTCCCGGGCGGACTCCGCCGCCCGTTACAGAATGTACTTCGAAATGTTGTCCTCGCTCCACTCGGCGGACAGATGCGCGTCGACATAGGCGCCGTCCACGACGACGTCGATCATCGGGTGCTGACCGTTCGCGTTGAAGGAGATGTCGTTCAACAGATTCTCCATTACCGTATGCAGGCGGCGTGCGCCGATATTCTCGTTTTGTTCATTCGCGCGGAACGCGAATTTTGCGATTTCTCTCAATGCGTCCTCGGTGAAGCTCAGATTCACGTTGTCTGGCTTTAAGAGCGCGGCGTACTGCTTCGTCACCGCGTTGTCCGGCTGCGTCAGGATCGCGTAGAAATCATCCTCAGTGAGGTCCTTGAGCGTAACGCGGATCGGGAAGCGTCCCTGCAGCTCGGGGATCAGATCGGTGACCTTTGCCACATGGAACGCGCCCGCGCCGATGAACAGGATGAAATCCGTCTTGACCGGACCGTACTTCGTGGCGACCGTGGTGCCTTCGACGATCGGCAGGATGTCCCTCTGCACGCCCTCGCGCGAGACGTCCGCGCCCATATGGTTCGCGTTTCCCGCGATTTTGTCGATCTCGTCGAGGAAGATGATGCCGTTCTGCTCGGCATTCCAGAGCGCTTCGCGGTTCACATCGTCCATGTCGATGCGCTTTTCAGATTCCTGCTGCATGAGGATCGAACGCGCGTGCTCCACCGGCATGCGCTTTGCCTTTTTCTTTTTCGGAAGCAGATCGCCCAGCATGCCGCCCATATCGAGCTCCATGCCGCTTGCGCCGAACATCATGGCGTTGACGCTCTCCTCGACCTCGATCTCCACGATCTCCTTTTCGAGAAGTCCTCTTCTCAAACGGTCGAGCGTCTGTTCGCGCAGCGTCTTCCTTGCCTGCTGCTCCTCCTCGGTGGGTTTGGGTTCCTCCGGTTCCGGCTGCCCGCTGCCCAAAAGGAACTGGAGCGGATTCACCGTCCGCTGCTGCTTCTTCTGCTGCGGCAGCAAAAGCTCCACAAGCCGCTGCTCGGTCGCAGCAGCCGCCGCGTCCTTCACAAGGTCCATGCGCTTCTGCTTCGTGAGCCGGATCGACTCCTCCACGAGGTCTCGTACCATGCTCTCGACGTCCCTGCCGACGTAGCCGACCTCGGTATACTTCGACGCCTCGACCTTGACGAACGGCGCTTCGACGAGCTTTGCAAGCCGCCGCGCGATCTCGGTCTTGCCGACGCCCGTCGGCCCGAGCATGATGATGTTCTTCGGCGTGATCTCCTCCCGGAGCGCGGGGGGCAGGCAGCTTCTTCTGTAACGGTTTCTCAAAGCGATCGCCACTGCGCGCTTTGCCTCGTCCTGACCGATGATATAGCGGTCCAACGCGTTTACGATCTCTCTCGGAGTCACGGACGGATCACCTCCACGCTGATATTGCCGTTGGTAAAGATGCAGATGGATTCGGCGATCGCCATCGCCTCGCAGACGATCTCCTCTGCGCTCATGTCGGTATACCGCTTCAGCGCTTTCGCCGCCGCGAGCGCATAGAGCCCGCCGGAGCCGATCGCCGCAATGTCGTCATCCGGCTCGATCACGTCTCCGGTGCCGGACAGGATCAGAAGATCGTCCTTGTCCGCCACGATCATCAGCGCTTCCAGCTGCCGCATCATTTTATCGCCGCGCCAATCCTGCGCAAGCGCGATCGCCGCGCGTCGCAGCGCGCCGCCGTGCATTTCAAGCTTTGCCTCAAACCGGTCGCACAGCGTAAACGCGTCTGCGGTCGAGCCGGCAAAACCCACGACCACGCGGTCGTGATACAGCCTGCGCACCTTCTTTGCGTGCGCCTTCATGATCGCCTGCTGTCCCATCGTGACCTGCCCGTCGCCTGCGATCGCGGTCACGCCGTCGCGCTTCACCGCGACAATGGTCGTTCCCTTCAACTGTTCCATCGGATATACCTCCTCATAAAGCGTAATGGTCCTTCAGTGCGCGAACCGTTTCCAGCGCGCGTCCTGCGATCCGCTCGCCGCGTTCCTGCTTGCCGCGGACGCGTTCTTTGAGCGGATCCATGATGCCGAACGTCACGTTCATCGGCTGAAAATCGCCGCCGTTGTATTCGGCTACGTAATGTCCGAGCGCGCCGATCGCGGTTTCGGACGTAAAATCGATCGCTTCCCTGCTTTCGAGCTTTTCGATCAGCTCGATCGCGGCGAGAAGCCCGCTCGCCGCGGATTCCACATAGCCCTCCACGCCGGTCATCTGTCCGGCAAAGAACAGCAGCGGATCCTCCCGCAACGAATAATCCCAGTGCAGAAGCTTCGGGGATTCCAGAAACGTATTGCGGTGCATCACACCGTAGCGCGCAAACTCCGCATGCTCAAGTCCCGGGATCAGACCGACCACGCGCTTCTGCTCCGCAAAGCGGAGGTTCGTCTGGAACCCGACGATGTT
>JAZNHI010000023.1:0-9870 GCA_045576895.1 Clostridia bacterium
CGTCCGCACACGCGGTCACGACCTGTCGAAGCGGGGTGTCCCGCACATCGCCCGCCGCGAAAACGCCGGGGATGCTCGTTTGCATCTTTTCGTCGGTGATCACGCTGCCGTTGTCCGCCAGCGCGATCCGGTCCCCGAACAGTTCGGTCCGCGGGACCACGCCGACCGCCACAAACGCACCGTCGGTCGAAAGCTCGCAGACCTCGCCGCTCACGCGGTTTCTGATCCGGATGCCCGAAAGCTTCCCTTCGCCGAGGAACGCTTCCGGCACGCTGTTCCAGACGAATTCGATGTTCTCCGTTTTCAGCGCGGCGTCGGCAAGGATCGCGCTTGCGCGGAGCGCGTCGCGCCGATGCACGACATAGACCTTTTTGCAGAGCTTCGCAAGGTACAGCGCGTCCGAGATCGCGGTGTCGCCGCCGCCGATGACCGTTGCCGTGCGGTTCTTATAGAATGCGCCGTCGCAGGTCGCGCAATAGCTTACGCCGTGTCCGGTCAGTTCCTTTTCTCCGGGAATGCCGAGCGTCTTCGGCGACGCGCCTGTGGATAAAATCACGGTCTTTGCTTCGACGCGTTCCCCGTTGAACAAAAAATGCTTCGGGTCCTCGTCGAGCACAAGCTCCGTCACGGGACCGTATTCGATCTTCAGCCCGAACAGACTCGCGTGCTCCTCGAACCGCGCCGCGAGCGCATACCCGTCCGGTCCGTCCGAAATGCCCGGGTAGTTGTCGATCCGATGCGTTTTCACGATCTGTCCGCCCGCAAACATTTCCTCGTAAAGGCGGACGTCCGCGCCGCCGCGCACCGCGTATAATCCCGCCGTCAGCCCCGCGGGACCGCCGCCGATGATTGCGATATCCAGCATGGTGTTTCCCCCGTTTCCGTAAAATCTCACAAGTACAGTATACCGACAAATCCGGCTTCGGTCAAGGAAAACCGCAAGACAAAAAGCACGTTCCCGTTGCGGAACGCGCCTCTTTTCCGTATCATCCGATTTTCTTCTCGCGATAGGATCTGCCGTATTCGATCGGTCCCGCGCTTTCGAGAAGCTCCGTGACCGTTACGATGTCGTACCCTTCCTCCAGAAGCCACGGGATCAGCTCGTCAATTGCGGAAAGCGACGCTTCGATCCGATCGTGGAACAGGATGATCGAGCCGTTTTTGACTTCCTTTTTGACGATTTTCAGGATCTTCGTCTTGCTGCGGCTGCTCCAGTCGCGCGTGTCGACCGACCACAGGATGCAGGCAAGCTCCTCGTTCTTCGCCGCCTTCAGGACCGTGCCGTTCTTTGTGCCGTAGGGCGGACGCAGCAGATGCGGAACGTATTCCCCGCCGACCGCTTCGGAGATCCGCTTTTTCATCTCGCGAAGGCGCTGTTCGTTTTTCTTCTGCGAAAACTTCGTCATCTCGTCGTGCGTGAGCCCGTGGATCCCGATCTCGCACCCGAGCGAGCGCATGCGCCTGAGGAGCGCATCTGCGCCGTCCTGCTTCATGTTCTGTCCGAGCACGAAGAACGTTCCCGGCACGCCGTACTGTTCCAGCACATCGAGAAACTTCGCCGTGTATTTCATGTTCGGTCCGTCGTCAAACGTCAGCGCGACCATCTTCCGGTTCGGGTCCGGCGTCGGTTCCGGGGTCGGCTCGGGCGTCGGTGTGGGCGTGGGCGTCGGCGTCGGTTCCGGCGTCGGTGTCGGCGTGGGTTCGGGCGGCGGCGTAGGGACCGCAGCCGGCGCCGGCGTGACGATCCGGATCGTTTCCGACATCTGTGTCTCCGGTTCCGGCGCAACGACGATCTGTCCCGCATTCCTTTCGGTGCAGGAGATCAGGATCGGTATGAGCAGCAGCAGGATCAGCAAACGTTTCATCACCGAAAGTATACTGCTGTTTTCCCGGTTTTACAACAAAAACCGCGTAAACAAGCTGTGAAAAAACGTCGAATGTGCGGACGTCCTGTCCGAAACACGCAAAAACCGCCGCAGATGCGGCGGTTTTTCATACGTTGTTTCAGCGATCCCTGCGTTTGCCGGAATGGACCGAGAAGATCTGCAGCAGGATCCCCGCGGCAAATCCGACGATCGGCAGCGGCAGGAACAGATATCCGGGCACAAACAGCTTCGCTTCCGTCGCATCGTACGGCAGAAGATCGAATTCAAAGAGCATCACAAGCGTGACGTATACGAGCGCGACCGCAACGGCGATCCACCCGGTGATGGTCAGTCCCAATTTCCGATTCATATGCATGTCCTCCCGTCAGTCTATGATTGCAAGAATGTCGCCCGTGGTGCGCGAGTTGTGTCCGAAGATCGTTTCGTTCCAGCACATGCCGGACGATCCGCCGCCGTCGAAGTTGTACGCCGCTTTCATGCCGAACGACGCGCAGAGCGATGACAGTTCCGCAAGCGTCAGACCCGGGGATTTCCCTTCGCCGAGTCCGCGGCCGTTGAAGTCCCGCATGCCGCGATCGCCGAGGATGGTGACGAACGCGTAATGGCCGGGCTCATAATACCCGAACGCCGTACGCGGGTTCGCGGGCTGCAGCGTGGAGTTGAAGGTCGTCTTCGCCCCGCCGTTTTCATCCAGCAGCGACGGACCGAAGTAGAAGGAATGGTACGGATAGCTTGCAAGGATCGCATTGTTATCGATCAGATCCTTCTTGCAGTCGAAGCAGCGCACCGTGCCGTCCTGATAGATCACCAGAAGGTCGGAATGGACGCAGGGATTGTTGCGGATCATATAGCCGTTGCGGATGATCAGTCCCTCGCCGTTTGCGTTGTTGGAGAAGTAGTCCGAGTTGATCGCCAGAAGCGCGCCGCTTCCCTTTACGAATTCCGGCAGCGTCTTTGCGTTGCCCTGATCGTTCTCATATACGGTGGTCAGCTTCTCGATGTCGCGGACGTACAGATCGGCGATCTGGTATTCCAGCTTGCCTTTCTTGTAATGATACAGCTCAAATGCGACGTCCTTGCCCGCGTAGGTATAGACCAGCGTGCGGACGGTGCCGTCCTCGAGCGTTTCGCTCGTGTTCGGCTGCGTCACTGCCGGTTCGCCTTCCGCGAACTTTTCCTTATACCTGTCGCCCAAAAGACCCGGGATCGGCGTCGGTTCCGGCGTCGGGTCGGGCGTCGGCTCCTCGGTGGGTTCCGGCGTCTGTGTTGCAGGCGCGGGCGTTTCGCCCGGTGCAAGTGTCGGCGCTTCGGTGGGCTCCGGCGTCGGTTCCGGCGTCGGCGCTTCGGTGGGTTCCGGCGTCGGCACGCGCGTTGCAATGGCAACCGGCGCTTCCTGCTGCGGTCTCAGCCACTTGACCCAGCCGAACGCGCGGGCGTTGACGGTCATGGCGAACGCGCCTGCAAGCAGGATGTCGATGATCACGATCGCGATCAATGCGGACTTTTTGAGTCTGGTCTTCTGAAATCCGCCGCCGGTGTGGATCAGCAGATACAGAAGTCCCGTCAGCAGCAGCATGATCGGGATCAGGATATGCAGGTATTTTGTGAGAAAGAAATCCGACCGCACGACAAAGCGGAATCCCGGATTGAAATGATCCAGGATATAAAAGACGATGTAGTTTGCGGAGAGGATCGCCGTCAGGTTTGCCAGCACCGCCGCGATCACGCGCAGTACCGGGAAGCTCCGTTCTTCGTTGTTGCTCATGGCACACTCCCTGTGATGTGTTTGTTTCGGCAAAAGCCGACCGTTCTTTTTTTATTCAATGCACTATATCACACACGAATCGTTTTTTCAACCCCTTCGTGCGATTCATCCGTCAGATGAAATACAGTACCCAGCGAAGCAGGAATCTTCGGACCGGCGCATTCGCGTAAACCGAATGCTGCGCCGTGCGGACGCGCCGCAAAAGCTCTTTGTGCTCCGTATGCATCGTGTGATTCGAGAAGACGGCTTCGAGCGCCCACGCCTCCGCGTCGGGATCCTTCGGAACGCCGAACCGCTCTAAGCGGGCAAGGTAATGCGCCATCTCCGGGATTGAGCGCTTGATATCCGCATTCCGGAACCGGGCGTCACGGATCCTTCGTACGCTAAGCCCCGTCCCGACCCACAGAAGCGGAATGAGCGGGATCACGATCCACCAAAGGCTGCCGCGCTTCTTCTCCTCCGGATGCGCCTCGCCCGTCCCGGATCCCTCCGGATCCTCCGCCTGCACGGGGACAGGAAGCGGCTGTGCCGTTTCCGGCACAACGGTCGGTTGCGACTCGACCGGGATCGGCGTCGGCGTTTGCGGCATCGCCGTCGGACGCGGCGTCGGCGTGCTCTGCACGGTTTGCGGACTGCTTTGCGGCGATGTGCCGACCCCGTCGTCTTCAAACTGCGGCGTGCTCTCGATCGGGATCCAGCCGAGCCCGAGCACATAGACCTCCGCCCATGCGTGCTCGTCGTTTTTGGTGACAGGCTTGATCGTGCCGATTTCGTCCGCTTCGACCCGGACGTAATACCCGACCGTATACCGCGCGGGATAGCCGAGCGCCTGCAGCAGCGCAGTCGTGGCGCTTGCAAAATGGACGCAGTAGCCCTCGTGTCCTTCGGTCAGAAAATACAGGATAAAGTCCTCTCCCCGCGGTGCTTTTTCCGGCTTTTTTGTATAGGTGCCGGAATGGCAGACAAACGAGGCGATCTCCCTTGCGGTCCCGTACGCATCCTGCGACGGAACGATCCCCGCATCCGCCGCGATCTTCAGCAGGGCGTCCTTTTCCGCACCGTCCGGCATCAGATACTGCCGAACGGCATAGTCCGTATAATAGCCGATCTCCGCTTCCCCCGGCGTTTCCGGAACGACGCTGAGATAGTCTTGCGCAAAATACCATCCGTATTGCTTCATTCCGCCGGAACGGATCCCGAATTCTCCGACCGCCGTACGCTCGTCCGACTTCACCCATCCGTAGGGAACGGCGCGTTCGTCCGAAAAGGATTCGGCGATTTCGATCCATGCGCGCGGCTTCTGCCCCGTTCGCTTTCCGAGCGCTTCCATGGAGCTCCATTCGCCGGTATACGGATCCGCGTTTTGCCAGGAATTGTCGCGGTATACGCCGTAGGAATGGGTGCGCAGGTGGTAGACCCCGCTCTGCGAAGACTCCAGATCAAACAGTCTGCGGTCGTCTTCCACCCGCTCCTCTTCCTTGTCAAGGTCGACGGTCCGCGGGTTTTTCGTCCCGATCATCGCCATGAACGGATCGGCGATGTTCGCAAACAGATCGTTGAAGAATTCCCTTCGTTCGTCTTCGGGGATCGGGCGGTACCGGCTCGGCGGCACAATGATGAGGATCAGAAGCGCAAGGGTCAGAAGCGCCGGCGCAAGCAGCAGCGAAAAAACGTTTTTCTCCCGCGCTTCGCCCTTTCGAAGTCCGTTGCCCAGCAGGGCATACCCGAAATAGAAGGTCAGCAGCACGATGACCCAGACCTTCGGCTGCTTCTGGACATGGATCAGGCCGATCAGAAGCGCCGGCAGCGGGACCATCAGCGACAGCAGCACCGTTTTGCTGCGGGTCATCGCGCCGGTCATCAGCAGCCCGTTTGCCGCGGCGATCAGGATCATAACCACCGTAACGGCGCCGTCCGGATTCTCTGCCTTTCCGGCAGCTGCCGCCAGCTGCTCCGGATCGAACTGCAGAAAGCCCCGAAGCGCATCGCTCAGCTCTCCCGGGAATTCGTTATACAGGTCCGAAGCAAAGACGACCGCACCGTTTACGATCCTCCGCATCCGGAACGCGCAGATCAGGATCACGATCGAAAGAAAGATCGCGCCGAAGCCGAAGCCGAAGCGCGGCGCATCCATCCAGAACGCCAGCAGAAGCGCCGAGAGAACGCAGAACAGGATGATATGGATCAGCGAAAAGCCGATCGAAAACGCGGTCGGCAGCGCGCAGGAAACGGCAAGCATGCCGCAGGCGAGCGGAATGGCGTCCGCAATGCCGTTCAGAAATACATCGCGGCGGCTCACGGACACACCTCCTTCCGCGGAAGGATGCGATATACGAGCGTATCGCTGCCCGCGTTGACCGGCTGCGCCTGCTCGGCTTTGTTCGGTTCGGAAAGCAGCGACCGCAGGAAGCGTTCGAAATCGCCGTGCCCGTCGATATACACGCTGCGCAGACCGTAGCGAAGCATAAACGGGATCTTATGGTCGTTCAGCACATCGGCAAGGCACCGGAGCTGTTCCAGAACGCTCTGCTGCGCATCGTAATCGTCGTACAGATCCATGCAGAGGACGATGTTCTTGCGCGCCTGTTCCTGCGGCTCGCGCACGATCGGCGCGTCCATCTTTTCGGTCAGTTTCCAGTGGATCAGATTGACCGCGTCGCCCTCCCGGTACGGACGAAGCTCATGCTCCTCGGAGAACCCGATCGGCTTCGGCTTCAGAATGCGTTCGGAGGATTCCGTAAGCTCCGGCATCGGCACGGGCTGCTCGACGTTCGGCATGACCGTGAGCGCCACGGATCCGATCTTTTTGATCGGAAGCGCTATAAGTCCGAGATAATCGCACGCGCGCGCCGACCGGATGCGATAGGAGATCGTTCCGAGCCGGTCCGTATCGGGAAGAAAGACTTCCTTGCGCACTTTCGCGCCGTACAGACGTATCTTCAGCCGTCTCGGACGCGGATCCAGAAACAGGTTGCGGTACTCGATCTTCACCTTCCATGCATCCGGCGGAAGGAAGAATCCGCATTTGATGTAAAGCTGAACGCTCGATGTGCGTCCGCGCTGCACATCCGTGCCGCCCTTCAGCTCCGCGCGCGACGTCAGGATCGCGGGCAGGCTCAGCAGCAGCGACAGCAGCGGCAAAGCCAATACAAACAGCAGTATGTAAAGCGATACATACTGCCCATAGGCGATATGCAGAGCGATCGCTCCGAGGAGCAGCACTCCGTATGTCAGCCTTCTGCCGATCATCCGCGCACGGAAGGCGGCGCGGTATGCGCCATCACGTCGGAAAGCACCGCTTCCGCGGTCTCGCCCGACGCCTTTGCTTCGGCGGTCAGGATCAGCCGGTGCGTGATCGTCGCGGGATAGATCAGCTTCACGTCGTTCGGAACCACGTAATCGCGTCCCTGTACCCATGCCGCCGCCTTCGCCATCGAAACGACCGCCAGCGTCGCGCGCGGGCTTGCGCCCTGCAGCAGCGAGGCATGCGAGCGCGTCGCGTTCGAAAGACGGATCGCGTAATCGAGGATCTTTTTGTCCACAAAGGTATTTTCGACCGCAAGCCGGATGCCGGAGAGTCCGTTCCGGTCCGCGATGCAGCGTACGCCGTCCAGCGGGTTGCCCTTCTGCTTGCGGTTCAGAAGCTCCAGCTCGTCGCTCGGACGCGGGTAGCCGAGCGTCAGACGCACCATGAAGCGGTCGAGCTGCGAATCCGGCAGAAGCTGCGTGCCGCTTGCGCCGACCGGGTTCTGCGTCGCGATGACCACGAACGGATCCGGTACGGGATGCGTGATGCCGTCGACCGTGACGTTGCCCTCCTCCATCGCCTCCAGAAGCGCGGACTGCGTGCGGCTCGTGGCGCGGTTCAGCTCGTCCGCAAGGAACAGGTTGCACAGGATCGCGCCCGGCTTGTAGGTCATTTGACCGGTCTCGCGGTCATAGAGCGAGAAGCCGACGATATCGCTCGGAAGAACGTCCGGCGTGAACTGCACGCGATGGTATTCGAGCCCCAGCGCCTTCGAAAAGGCAGGCGCCATCGTGGTCTTGCCGACGCCGGGAATGTCCTCCAGAAGGATATGTCCGCGCGCAAGGATCGCCAGCAGCGCCATGATCAGAACGTTGTCCTTTCCGACAACGGCCTTCTTCAATTCGTCAATGATGGACTTCGGATCGTTCATCGGTCCCTCCCGCATTCGATAGACTTTTCGGTTTTATGTGCGCATTATACCACATATTTGCGACAAAATTGTATCTAAACTGTAATATTATTCCTGATTTGCGTTTTTTCACAAAAAAAGTGCACCGAAACCGATGCACTTTCCGGATACGGAAACAATGGTTCTCCCGCCGCAGCCGGCATTCGGAAGCGGCATTTACCAGAGCTTGATGCCGTCGTGATGCGGGAGTTCTTTGATGTGCCAGATCTCGTTCGCGTACTGACGGATCGTGCGGTCCGAGGAGAACTTGCCCGCGCTCGCCGTGTTGACGATGCACTTTCTCGTGAACGAACGGATATTCTTATAATCGTACAGCGCGTCCATCTTGCGGTCGATGTACGGCAAAAGCTCCTGCAGGACGAAATAGTAGTCCGGCTTCTGCCAGCCGTTTCCGAACAGCAGCGAGCGATGCAGATCGGTGAACACGCCGGTGCCGTTGTCGGAGAACGCGCCGTCGATCAGCGCGTCGACCACGCGGCGCACGCGCGGCTCGTAGTCGTAGATCGCCTTGGGATTGTAGTGCGGACGCAGCGCGTTGAGATCGTCGACGCTGTAGCCGAACACGTAGTTGTTTTCCTCGCCCGCCTCCTGCACGATCTCGACGTTCGCGCCGTCGAAGGTGCCGAGCGTGACCGCGCCGTTGAGCATCAGCTTCATGTTGCCCGTGCCGCTCGCCTCGGTGCCCGCCGGAGAGATCTGCTCGGAGATGTCCGCCGCCGGGATGATGTGCTCGGCGTAGGAGCAGTTGTAGTTGTGCACGAACACCACGCGCATCAGGTCCTTCACGTCCGGATCGTTGTTGATCTTCTTCGCGATCTCGTTGATGAACTTGATGACCGCCTTTGCGCGGAGGTATCCGGGCGCCGCCTTTGCGCCGAAGATGAACGCCGTCGGCGTGAAGTCCTTGACGCGTCCGTCCTTGATGCCGAAGTAGATGTCGAGGATTGCGAACGCGTTCAGGATCTGACGCTTGTACTCGTGCATGCGCTTGACCTGCACATCGAAGCAGAACGATTCGGGCAGATCGACGCCCTCGCGCTCCAGAATCAGCTTGCGGAGCTGACGCTTCTTTTCGCGCTTGACCTCGATGAATTCATCGACGTCCGCGTCGCTCATGTATGCCTTGAGTCCCTTGAGCTGTTCGAGATCGGTGATCCAGCCGCCGCCGATGCGCTCGGTGATGTACTTCGAAAGCTCGGGGTTGCACAGTCCCAGCCAGCGGCGCTGCGTGATGCCGTTCGTCTTGTTCTGGAAGCGTTCCGGATAGACCTGATACCAGATCTTCAGAACGTCGTCCTTCAGGATCTGCGTGTGAATCTCCGCGACGCCGTTCACGTAGCTCGACGCGTACACGGCGAGGTTCGCCATGCGGATGATGTTGTTCGATACGATCGCGTACGGCTCGCAGTCCAGCCCCTTCGCCATGATCTCGCCGCACAGCTTCGTGTTGATGCGCCAGATGATGTCGTAGATCTCCGGCAGCAGATCGCGGAACAGGTTGACGTCCCACTTCTCGAGCGCTTCCTGCATGACCGTATGGTTCGTGTAGGAGAACGTCTTGCGCGTGATCTCGAACGCCTCGTCGAACGTAAGCCCCTCCAGCATCAGAAGCCGCATGAGCTCCGGAATGGAGACCGTGGGATGCGTGTCATTGAGCTGGATCGAAACGAGCTCGCAGAACTCCCGGATCGGGCGGTTCTCGCGCTTGAAGCGGAACAGCAGGTCCTGCAGCGACGCCGAGGACAGGAAGTATTGCTGCTTCAGGCGGAGACGCTTGCCCGCGGTGGTCGTGTCGTTCGGGTACAGCACGCGCGTGATGTCCTCGACGGCGTTCTTTTCGAGCACTGCAACCGCGTATTCCTGGTTGTTGAACTTTTCAAAGTCGAAGTCCTGCACCGCTTCGCTCTGCCAGAGACGAAGCGTGCCGATGTTGTCGGTGTGGTAGCCGATGATCGGCATGTCGTACGGGACGGCGCGCACGGTCGAATCGGAGAAGTGCACG
>JAZNHI010000024.1:0-6264 GCA_045576895.1 Clostridia bacterium
GTCAAAGGTCCCGTCCTCAAAGTCGAGCCGCGTCGCGTCGCCGTGCCGGAACGTGACGTTCTTGACGCCCTCCGCCCACGCATTGTTTTCGCACAGCGGTTTGTTGTACGAAGCGTACTCCTTGCCCCAGCGGTCGATCCCAACGAACGACGCGTTCGGATTGCGCTTTGCGCAGGCGATGGTCAGCGCGCCGCTGCCGCAGCCGACGTCCAGTCCCGTCCCGCCGTCCGGCAGTTTTACATGCTCCGCGATTCCATCGATGATTTGCTTCGACATCTGCCGCTTGCCGTTATAGGAAAACGCGCGGTACAGCAGAATCATCCAGACCGCAGTAACGAGCGCAAAGATCGTCAAAACAAGGAACACGATAAACAGTACGGTTTTTGCCGTGCCGGAGACAAGTCCGGTCAGTCCGATCACGATCCACAGGATCAGAAACAGCGCGAAAGCGCCGACCGCAGTCCAAATCATGCCCTTCGGCATCCAGTTCTTATAATCCGGTTTCATTGATTTCCTACCTTTCCGAGCAGGCGCGTCCTTGCGCCCTGCTCTGTGTCGTCGTCCTCTACATACCCGTCGTACGGTGCGGACGGGTCGACGTATTTCTTTGCAAACGGCTTGCACAGCTCGTCCCGATGCAGAAATGCAAAGTCGGGATCGTCCGTCCAGCCGGTGTGCCCGGTGATGATTTTCAGCGGCTTGTTCCTTGCGCGAAGGTTCTTTTCAAGCGCTTCGAGCGATCGGACCGCAAGCTTGTTGTCCTCGGCGAGCGTCGAAAGGAAGCTGTAGCCGCCGTCCGCGCCGAACCAGATCGTGTCGCCTGTGAACAGGTATTCGTCGTCGACGAGATATACCATGTGTCCCCAAGTGTGCCCCGGGACGAGGATACACTCGATTCTGATCCCTTCGATGTCCAGAATTTGTCCATCCTGCAGCAGGACCTTTTGGTTGTTCATCTTTACCATCGGAAGCTTATACAGCTTGTGCATGACGCGTCTGCGCACCTCGCCGGTTAAATACCGGTTTTCGATCTCGCCGATATAGACCGTTGCGTCTTTGAAAAGCTGCTCGCTGTCGGTCTCCAGCGCCCCGACGTGATCGGTGTCCTGATGCGTAATAAAGATGTGTTTGATCGAAGCCGGGTCGATGTCGAGCCAGCCCATCTTTTCCTTGAGCCGTTCATAGTTGTAGCCCGCGTCGATCATCACGGTCGCGCCGTTCTTCGTGTAGAAGAAAATGTTTGCGACCCACTCACGCACACAGGCGACGCGTGCGTCGATCCGTCCCGTGTTCAGCGGCTTGAAGATCGCCTTGCCGCGAAACAGCAGGCTCATCGACTTCTTCTGATTGTCCGAATCCTTCCTTGCCATAGCGTCCTCCTATCGAATGATCATAATCAACAGCCCCACCAACGCTGCAGGAAGCAGTCCGAACACGATGCCCGGAAACAGCATGCCCTTCAGATGGAACCACTTTTGATGATACGCCTTGTCCATGTGCTCGGTGCCTTCGAGACGGAATCCTTTGAGGTTTGCGAACAGCACCCAATCGAGGAAAAACGTGTCGTACGCACCGATCCATACCATCAGCCCGAACGTCAGCAGAAAGCCTTGCCAAAAGGTTTTTGCCCCTGCAAGCAGCGCGCAGACGAACAGAATCCCCGTAAAGATCACGATGCCGAGGCTTTTTGTGAGGAACACGCGCTTCGATTTTATGGAGACGTCGACCCGCTCGTGCGTCTTGAAGTATTCCTCCTGAATATCCGGTGGATAGTTGTGTATCGCCTCCGGCGTGTACATTTTGTCCCCGCGATACGCCGAAAAGACGATCGCCGTAAAGATCGCCGCGAACGCGACCGCTTCCAAAAGAATCACCCACCAGATCATGTTCTCATGCCTCCTTATTAGATCCTGCAAACAAATACCTAATCTTGCCTTCTCCTTGAGGAGAAGGTGCTGTAGCGTGAGCGAAGGCGTATGAGGTGTAAAGCAACACATTGATTTCATCCGCAAAAGCTAACGCTTTTTGCGTGTCCACCTCATCAGTCACCTTCGGTGACATCTTCACTTCGTTACGGCGGTAGATCGCACGCTTCCCGCGCGTATCATGCTTCCCCTCGAGGGGAAGCCAAGAATAAACCGTCAGGCTCCTTGCGCAATCTATTATAGTCGGGAGATAAGCCCTGAAGGTACCTTTTCCCCGTCCATGCAGCGCATCACGGTTTCCAGCACCGGTTTTTGCCACCGATCGTCATACAGCCAAGCCTCATGCTTCATATCGAATTCGTGAATATCCGGATCACGAAAATGCCGCCGGTAACGCGCGCCGTATTTTTCGCCCATCTGCAGCGCGTAGATCACATGCACCGTCGTGCCGTCCGCGTGAATATCGTCTTCCAAAGGCGTGACATAGTCCGAATAGAACTGACGAGTGACGGTCTTCGGGTTCAGCTGCCGCATTCCGTCGATCAGCCCTTCGGCAAACGCCAATGCCGCGGCACCGTCCTCGGGACCTGCTTTTTTGTGCAGCTTCGCTTTGAGCTTTGCCCGCTTCTTTTCACTCTTGCACGCGCCGGACAGCATGGGACCGACGATCGCCGTAATAAGCTTTGCCTTGAGCTTTCCGCCCTGATCGAGATCCGACGAGCCGATGAACCCATGGCCGATATGGATGCGCTTTCGCTGGATGAGAAGCCCCACGAAGCTGCCGCCGAGCGACGAGCCGTACGCGCCGTCCACGCGTCCGCCGTGGTGTTCGAGGATATAGTCCTCGATCTTTTCGGTCACCGTGAGCATATCTGTAAAGAGTACGTTCGGATCGCCCTCAAAGCCGTCGTAGTTGACGGCGATGACGTGATACCGCTCTGAAAGTGCGTCCAATACATTTTTGAAATTCAGCTGCCAGGTGCAGGCGGTTCCCGGCAGCAGCAAAAGCGTCTTGCCGTCTCGATTTCCCAGTTCCGTAAACTGCATCGTTTCGATCCTCCGTTACGTGTTTTCTTTCATCAGCCGGATCATCATGTCCCAGCCGTCCCTGCCCTCTTTGCAGATCGGAAAGACGGGATAGCAATGAAACAGCCCTTGTCCCACGATCATCTCGTACTCCACGCCGTAGATCTGCATCGCTGCCTCGAACGACGGGGCGCAGGCGAACAGCGTCTCGTCGCTGCCGTAGATGAACGTGACCTTCGGGCAGCCGCAAAAATCGCCGTTCTGCAGCCAAAGCATATAGTCCGGTACGTTGTCGCCGTGCCGCATGATCTCCTCGGCGGTTTTCATATACTGCGCGGGGATCGCCACGTCCTTTTCGTCCAGTTCCTGCATGCGCTGCCATTCCTCGTCCGTGCGTACGCAGGTGCCGGGCGAGATCGCCATAATGTAATGCGGCGCCGGCGTGTCCGCATGTCCGTCGTTGATGTAGGGGATCATGCCCAAAGCAAGATTTCCGCCGGACGAGGTGCCGAGTACGGAGATGTTTTCCGGCGCGTAGTTGCGGAGCATGACCCGGTAGGTCTCATGGATCATCTCGTACGCTCTCGTCAACGGGTATTCCGTGCAGAGCGGATAGTACGGCACGAACACGTCAAGCCCGGTCTCCTTTGCAAACCGGAGCGCTTTTTTCACGGAGCCCGGCCGCGGTGCGCTGATCATGCCGCCGCCGATCAGAAACAGGTTGGCTTTGTCCGTTTTCTGCTTATGAATCATCCTGAGAACAGGGCATCCCATGACCTCGATCCGGTCGATTATGAAGGCGTCGTCGCTTAGAGCGGGAATCTTGTTCTTCGCGTTCTGCTTTCTTCTGTTTTCCAGAAGTTCCTCCGTGCGCATACCGGTCCAGCGTTTTTTGATGTTCGCCGCCTTCACAAGCCGCCGCAAAACACGATATTTCAAAGAAAGCCTGTCATTCTTCATGCCGTTTCCTCCGTCATCCGATCGCTTTTCCGATCAGCCAATACAGCCCGCCGACGATCGCCGCAAGCGGGATCGAACAGGGGATCAGCTTCAAAAACTTCCATTTCTTGACGTTCACATCATGCCATGTGCCGTCCAGATCCCTGGTCCCGGGAATCAGCCACCAATCCGATTTGGCGACCCAAATCGTGTCGATGAACAGCCAGTCATAAAACTCCGCGCCCAAAAACAGCACGTAGAACTGCCGGCACAGATCGAAATACCCGCGCGCGCCGTTTATGAGAAGGATCATGACGCCTGGCGCGATCAGCATCCATGCAAGAAGCAGCGCATAGGCGAACGCACGCCGTTTTTTGATCTCCTCTTTTGTGATCAGACCGAGTGTGACGACGCGGTCCTGTACGACCTTCGGGTAAAAGAAGATGCCGCCGAGCGGTCCTTTTCGATGCACAAGGATCCCCATGTAAAGGATATACAGGATCCACAGAATCAGGATCTCGGTCACCAGTTTCAGAATCAGCATCGGTTATCTCCCGAACAGACCGCGCTTTATGTATGGCTCGACCGAAGCCGAAACGAACGTATAGCCGGTTTCTTCGATCGCCTGTTTCAATTTCTCCCGGTCGATCCCGCCCTCCGTGAGGAACGTCGCTTCGCCGTGCTTTCTCGACGCGCCCACTTTTTTCGCATTCGGGAATGCCTTTCGGATCGTGTCCGCGATATGCGCTTCGCACATGCCGCACATCATGCCTTCGATTTTCGCTGTAACCTTGTACATATTGACCTCCCTTGAAAAAACTATCCGAGCGCCACGTCCAGCGCCATCATCAACGTAAAGCCAAGCGCGAACAGAACAACGCCGATGTTGGAATGCTCGCCCGCCGACATCTCGGGAATCAGTTCCTCCACGACCACATAGAGCATGGCGCCTGCCGCAAACGACAGCAGATACGGCATCGCCGGAACGAACAGGCTTGCAAACAGCACGGCCAGAAGCGCGCCGACCGGCTCCACCGCACCGGACAGCGCACTGTCCCAAAATGCGCGGCACTTCGTTTTTCCCTCCGCGTGCAGCGGCATGGAGATGATCGCGCCTTCCGGGAAGTTCTGGATCGCAATGCCGATCGCAAGCGCCAGCGCGCCGCCGACCGAGATCTCGCCCGAACCGCCGATAAGTCCCGCATAGACCACACCGACCGCCATGCCCTCCGGAATGTTGTGCAGCGTGACCGCAAGCACCATCATGGTCGTCCGCTTCAGGCGGCTTTTCGGACCCTCCGCCTGCCCGATGCTGCGATGCAGATGCGGAATCACGTGATCGAGCAGCAGCAGAAACAACACGCCGAGCCAGAAGCCGATCACCGCAGGCAGGAACGCCCATTTCCCTTTCCCCGCGCTCTGCTGCATGGCGGGGATCAGCAGACTCCAGATCGACGCCGCGACCATCACGCCGCCCGCAAAGCCGGTCAGCGCGCGCTGCACGCTGCGGCTCAGTTCCTGTTTCATAAAGAACACGCACGCCGAACCGAGCACCGTCCCGAGAAACGGGATCAACAGTCCTTCCGAAACCGTCAGCCACATACACGCATCCTCACTTCACGCAGCAGAACACGCCCTCGGCCCGGACCGGACAAACGCGCACCTCGGCGTACAGATCCTTCAGCCGCTTTTCGAGCGTTTCCCTCGTTTCAAACGGCGGTGTGAAAAATCCCCTCGGAACGTACATGTGCCTAACAAACCAATCGGTCCTTTTGAACTCCCCCGCAATATAGAAGCAGCCGCAGAAGGTCCCGCCCTTCTTCAGCACCCGATGGGTTTCCTTGAACGCGGCGCCCTTGTCGGGAAACGCGTGAAAGCCGTTCAGCGAAAGCACGACGTCAAAGCTTTCATCCTCAAAAGGCAGCGCGCCGGCGTCGCCCTGCACGAACGATATGTTCCTGACGGCAAGCGCTTCCGCGCGCCGTTCGGCGTTACGCATCATCTCCGCGGAATAATCGAGACAGGTGATCTGCGCTTCCTTGAGGTTCCGATAGACGGGAACGGTCAGAACGCCGGTCCCGACCGGGACCTCCAGAAGCGTTCCTTTGAAATCCTCCGGGATCGGCGCAAGCGCGTCGTTGATCCACTTTGCCGCAAGAGATGCGTCCAGTCCCCAGACGAGGCTGTCCATCAGCTTGCCGATCAATGTGGATCGCGTGATGATCCCGTCGTACAGATTGGCGAATCCGCCGCCGAGCGCCCGATACGACGCTTTGATCTCCTCATGTCTGTTCATCGTTCTCTCCCCGATTCCGTGTGTTCCGCAACGGTCAGCCGTTCGATCGGCGTCCCGTCTGTATAGCCCTGCCGGTAA
>JAZNHI010000025.1:0-4086 GCA_045576895.1 Clostridia bacterium
TGCAGATCATCAAGCCGTACATCGGCGGCGGCTTCGGCAATAAGCAGGACGCGCTGTATGAACCGCTGTGCGCATGGTGCTCGGTGATGGTGGGCGGGCGGCCCGTCCGCGTCGACTGTTCGCGCGAGGAGACGTTTGTCAGTAACCGCGTGCGCCACGCGATCCGCTTCCACATCACAAGTTGGATCCGCCCCGACGGCAGCATGGCGGCAAGGAAGGTCGATCTTTATTCCAATCAGGGCGCGTACGCATCCCACGGACACAGCATCGTTGCAAAGGCGATGGGGTCGTTCCCGCAGCTCTATCCGTGCGACAACATGGAATGCGACGCGTATACGGTCTATACGAACATCCCGGCGGCGGGCGCAATGCGCGGGTACGGCATGCCGCAGGCGTCGTTTGCGAACGATTCCAACATCGAGGAATGCGCGCATGCGGTGCATATGGATCCGGTCGAATACCGGAACAAGTACATCATGCCGCAGGGCTATTACGACGGCTTCAGCAAAAACTGCAACTATTACGATTCGCACCGCGAATGCCTTGAAAAGGGCAAGGAGCTGATCGGCTACGACGAAAAGGTCAAGGAGTTTGCGAAGGACACCGGTCCGATCC
Source organism: Clostridia bacterium (assembly GCA_045576895.1). Classification (GTDB taxonomy): domain Bacteria; phylum Bacillota; class Clostridia; order Christensenellales; family CAG-138; genus UBA3792. Next base: position 616 of record JAZNHI010000025.1, read on the forward strand.
GCCGCGGAATCGGCTGCGCCTCGTTCTGGTACAACACAGCGGTATGGCCGATCGCGCTCGAAACCTCGTCGAACCGGATGCTATTAAACCTCGACGGCACGGTCACGATGCAGTGCGGCGAGACCGAGATCGGACAGGGCGCGGACACGGCGTTTGCGCAGATGGCGGCGGAGGCGATCGGGCTTAAGAGCTACAAAGACGTGCACGTCGTCTCCTGTCAGGACACCGACACGACGCCGACGGGACTCGGCGCATACGCGTCACGACAGACGTACGTTGCGGGCTTCTCGATCCGGCAGACCGCGGAGCTTCTGAAACAGAAGATCTTCGCCTATGCGAACAAGCTGACGCGGCAGTCCGAGCACAACATGGAGATCCGCGACGGCAACGTGGTGCGAAAGGACGACGGCAAGGTGCTGATTTCGCTAAAAGAGCTTGCCATGACCGCACAGTACAATCCGCAGGATTCTGAGCACATCACGGCGGAAAGCACATTCACGATCAAGAACAACGCGTACTCGTTCGGCTGCACGTTCGCCGAGGTCGAGGTCGATATCCCGATGTGCAAGGTCACGGTAAAGAACATCGTGAACGTGCACGATTGCGGGAACCTCATCAACCCGGCGCTGGCGGCGGCGCAGGTGCACGGCGGCATGTCGATGGCGATCGGCTACGGACTCTCCGAACAGCTCTTGTTCGATCCGAAGACCGGCAGACCGCTGAACAACAATCTTCTGGACTACAAGCTTTCGACCGTGATGGACCATCCGGATTTAGAGGCGGCGTTTATCGAAAACCCCGAGCCCACGAGCGAGTTCGGGACAAAGGCTTTGGGCGAGCCGCCCGCGTGCTCCGGCGCGCCGGCGATCCGCAACGCGATCTACAACGCGACCGGCGTGGCGCTCAGGAAGCTTCCGATGAACCCGCACAATCTGTTCGCCGCCTTCACCGAGGCGGGACTGATCCACGACGAATGGCAGGAGGGCTGAACCATGTATGATATGAAGGCTTTGTACGAGGCGACGAGCGTCGAAAACGCCGTGCAGCTTCGTTTGGAGTATCCAGAAGCGCAGATCATTGCGGGCGGCAGCGACGTGCTGGTCCAGATGCGCGAGGGCAAGCGCGCGGGCAAGGAACTGATTTCGATCTACGGACTTGACGAACTGCGCGGGATCACGATTGACGAAAACGAGAACATCCGCATCGGCTCGCTGACCAGCTTTTCGCACATCACGCGCGATCCGATCATTCAGAAATACATCAATGTGCTCGGCGAGGCAGTGGACATGGTCGGCGGTCCGCAGATCCGGAACATCGGCACGATCGGCGGGAACACCTGCAACGGCGTGACGAGCGCGGACTCCGCTTCGACGCTGCACGCATGGGAGGCGATCGTGGAGCTGACCGGCAAAAACGGCGTCCGCAGACTGCCGATCAAGGACTTTTACATCCGCGCGGGGCAGGTCGACATCCGCGTCGAGGACGGCGAGATCCAGACCGCGATCCTGATCCCGAAGGCAAGCTATGAGAACACCTTCGGGCACTACATCAAGTATGCGATGCGCAATGCGATGGACATTGCGACGCTCGGCTGCTCGGTCAACGTCCGGCTTTCGGAGGACAAAAAGACGATTGAACGCGCCCGCATTGCCTATGGCGTGGCGGGTCCCGTGCCGATGCGCGCGCCGCACGCGGAGGCGGTTGCAAACGGACAGCCGATCAGTAAGGAACTCATCGACCGGTTCGGGCTTGCGGTGTTGGAGGACATCAATCCGCGCGATTCGTGGCGCGCATCGAAGGCGTTCCGGCAGCATATTGCGGTTGAGATGGCAAAGCGCTGTCTCTTTGAATCCATCCGCCTGGCGGGAGGTGAGCTTTGATGGCACAGTATAAACTGGTTCGTTTTACGCTGAACGGCAAAGAGGTCGAAAAGATGGTCGACGTACGCGCGTCGCTCACCGACATGCTGCGAAACGACTACCATCTGACCTCGGTGAAAAAGGGCTGCGAGGTCGGCGAGTGCGGCGCGTGCAACGTCCTGATCGACGGCGAAGCGTTCAACTCGTGCATTTATCTTGCGGTGTGGGCGGACGGGAAAAACATTCGCACGCTGGAAAGCCTGACCGGACCGGACGGCGAGATTTCCGACATCCAGCAGGCGTTTATGGAGGAGAGCGCGATCCAGTGCGGCTTCTGCACGCCGGGCTTCATCATGACCGCCGTGGAGATCCTGGAGACCAAAAAGCTCTATACGCGCGATGAGCTCCGAAAGCTGCTTTCCGGGCATCTTTGCCGCTGCACGGGCTACGAGAACATTCTGAACGCCGTTGAAAAGACCATGAAGCGCAGATTGGGCGTTCCGGTGAAATGACATGAAAAAGATCGCATATGTACTGTTCGCGGCTGCGATCCTGCTGTCCGACCTTATGTGCGCGCACGTCGCGTACCTGTACCGGTCCATGCTCTGCGGCATCGAACACATGGGATACAGCGCCCCGGCAAACACCGCGTTTCTCTTTGCGATTCCGTACCTATTGGGGATCGCCGCCTGTGTGATCGTCGGGATCATCCTTTGGAAGAAATCGAAAAAGTGACAGGCTCTCCTGCCGCTTTTTTCGTTTTGTGCGGGTTTGTTCGGAGAAATTTTGCAATTCCGACGCAATTTCGGGGTTTACCGGACAGGGAAATTGTGGTAGACTAAGGCGTACTATGAAGAGGTATGCAATGAAACATTCGACAAAATTCGTAATCTGGATTCTGATATTCGTATTCTCGTTCGGCGTGATCGCATGCGGCGCCGATCCGGAGCCCAATCGCTTGACCGAGGACCCCGTGGCGGTCGTTACCGCAACGCCGGAGACCGTTTCCGCCGTCGCTGCGTCGACGGAGCATGTCGTTGAGGTCGTCGTAACCGCTCCGCCGACGCCGGATCTGCCGACGCTTCCGCCGACGCCCGAACCCACGCCGAGGCCCGAGCCTACGCCGACCCCGCCGCCGACGCCGATTCCGTTTTCGTATTACTGCCCGACGGTCAACATGAGCTTTGAGGAGCTTGTCGGCTCGCTGCCGGACTTCGACGAATCGAATCCCAAGAGCAACAACACGTTCCGCCTGCCGCTGGGCTATCCCGCGCCGGACACGTATAAGCTCGTCGTCGACCTGTACTGGCAGTTGGTGATCGCGTACGCAAAGGATCCCGAGACCGGCGAATACACGGTTCCGGTGCGCTACATGACCTGTGCGTCGGGCGATCCGAGAAAGTATCACGAAACGCAGGCGGGCACGTTCCAGATGAAGCCCACCAAGGTGCGGTTCGGCAACTTCAAGACCGGCGAGACCGCGCAGTACTGGCCGCTGATCCGCAGCCGCACGTATTTCCACTCGACGATTTATTCCAAGTATCGCGATCTTTCGTCCGTCGACAAGGCTTCCTATGAAGCGGTCACGAGCGGCAAGAAGGCGTCCCATGCC
>JAZNHI010000026.1:0-12979 GCA_045576895.1 Clostridia bacterium
GGGCATCACCGTTGATGTGAAGTACTCCTGGCAGTACGGCGCATCCTTCTCCGCATCCCCCGAACTGCAGACCATGGCAGCGGGCTGGTACGAGAGCGGCACGGAGATCATCTTCGCTTGCGGCGGTTCCATGTTCTCCTCGATCGCAGCAGCAGCTGCTGAGAACGATGCGAAGGTCGTCGGCGTTGACGTTGACCAGTCTCCGGAATCCGACACCGTTGTTACCTCCGCGATGAAGGGTCTGTCTGCATCCGTGCAGTGGGCGATCGCGAAGAACTATGACGGCAAGTGGACTGAGATCGGCGGCAACGGCACCGGCACGATGCTGGGCGCTGAGAACGATGCAGTCGGTCTGCCGACCGCAACCTGGAGCCTCAAGAACTGGACCGTTGAAGAGTACGAAGCTCTGTTCGCCTCCATGAAGGACGGTTCGCTCGTCGTCGACGCGAACTTCCCGGCGGATCACGTCTTCACGTTCTCCAACGCGAATGTTGAAGTTATCTGATTCAACACGGCTCAAAAGGACTTTCTTCGGAAAGTCCTTTTTTTTATGCACAGAACGGGAAATGTTTCAATTTCTTCACAAATTTTTCATACAAGCTTGCAATTTACCCTTGCAGGAATTATAATATATGCAATACTTGTGGAAGTGTTTTCGCAAGTCACAATAAAGGAGGTGGAGTCATGGAGCAAGCTCCCGAATATGTCATTGAGATGCTTCACATTACCAAGATCTTTCCTGGTATCAAGGCAAACGATGATATTACGCTGCAGCTCAAGAAAGGCGAGATCCACGCGCTGTTGGGGGAAAACGGAGCCGGCAAGTCCACGCTGATGAGCGTTCTCTTCGGTCTGTATCAGCCGGAGGAGGGCATCATCAAGAAGGACGGCAAGGAAGTCAAGATCAACAACCCGAACGATGCGACGGCACTGCACATCGGCATGGTGCATCAGCACTTCAAGCTGATCGACGTGTTCACGGTTCTCGACAACATCATTCTCGGCGCTGAGGATACCAAGCTCGGCTTTTTGCAGAAGAAGGAAGCGCGCAAAAAGGTCAAGGAGCTTTCGGAACGTTACGGTCTGCACGTGGACCTTGACGCCAAGATCGAGGATATCACGGTCGGCATGCAGCAGCGCGTCGAGATTCTGAAGATGCTCTACCGCGACAATGAGATCCTGATCTTCGACGAACCGACGGCGGTTCTGACGCCGCAGGAGATCGAAGAGCTCATGGCGATCATGCGCGGACTGGTGAAGGAAGGAAAGTCGATCCTGTTCATCTCCCACAAGCTGAACGAGATCATGGAGGTCTCCGACCGCGTTTCCGTTCTCCGCAAGGGCAAGTACATCGGCACGGTCAACACCAAGGACACCACAAAGGAAGAGCTGTCCTCCATGATGGTCGGACGTCCGGTCCAGCTCGTCGTCGACAAGGACGAGGCGAAGCCCGCCGAGCCGATCCTCGAGGTTCAAAACCTCACCGTTCCGTCCAAGCTGCACAAGAACAACGCCGTCAAAAACGTCACGTTTACCGCGCATGCGGGCGAGATCACCTGTATCGCGGGCATCGACGGAAACGGTCAGACCGAGCTCGTCTATGCGCTGTCCGGTCTCGAAAAGGCAAGCGGCGGCAAGATTACGCTCTGCGGTAAGGACATCACCAAGGCGTCCATTCGTCAGCGCAGTCTGACGGGCATGAGCCACATTCCCGAGGACCGTCATAAGCACGGTCTTGTGCTGGACTTCACGCTCGAACAGAACATGGTCCTGCAGCGTTACTATGAAAAGGACTTCCAGAAAGGCGGCTTCATCAAGTTCGGCGCCGTCCGCGAATATGCGAACAAGCTGATCGAACAGTTCGACGTCCGTTCCGGTCAGGGTCCGATCACGACCGCGCGCTCCATGTCCGGCGGCAACCAGCAAAAGGCGATCGTCGCGCGTGAGATCGACCGCAACCTCCCGCTGATCATTGCGGTGCAGCCGACCCGCGGTCTCGATGTCGGCGCGATCGAGTTCATCCACAAGCGTCTCGTCGAAGAGCGCGACGCGGGCAAGGCGGTTCTGCTCGTCTCGCTCGAGCTCGAAGAGGTCATGAGTCTTTCTGACCGCATTCTCGTCATGTACGAGGGCGAGATCGTCGGCGAGCTCGATCCCAAGAAGACCACCGTGCAGGAGCTCGGCCTTTACATGGCGGGCGCCAAACGCGACGGTAAGGAAAAGGAGGAACAGGCATGAGCGAATTTCTGAAGAAAAACGGAACACGCTCCGTTCTCGCAACCATCATTTCCATCCTTGTCGGGCTCATTGCCGGTTCGATCCTGATTCTGATCGTCGGTCTTTCCAGCAGCGAGATCGGACTTTCCGGCGCATGGGAAGGCATCCGGCTGATCCTTGCGGGCACCTTCAGCACCGGACGTTCCGCGAGCGGCACGCTGTCCTTCGGATTCAACCCGCAGATCATCGGCAACATGCTGTTCCGCGCGGTTCCGCTGATCCTTTGCGGCCTGTCCGTCGCGCTGGCGTATAAGACGGGTCTGTTCAACATCGGTGCATCCGGTCAGTATCTGGCGGGCACCTGCGCAACGCTGTATGTGGCGCTGTCGATCCCGGCGGGCGTCCTTCCGCAGTTTGTGGTATGGATCCTCGCATTCCTGGCAGGTGTCCTTGCCGGTGCGCTCTGGGGCGCAATCCCGGGCCTTCTGAAGGCATACCTGAACATCAACGAGGTTCTCGCCTGCATCATGACCAACTGGATCGCGGCGAACCTCGTCACCTGGATGTTCGATATCAGCAATCTCAAGAACATGGTCGAGGGCACCAAGACCGGCTATATCTACAAAACGACCTACGGTCTCATCAAGGTCGACGGCGCTTGGACATACAAGGACGGTCTCGGCGTTGCGACGCCCAAGCTGGGTCTGAACAAGATCTTCCCGGGCTCGCAGGCGAACGCCGGCATCCTGATTGCAATCGTCATTGCGATTGCGGTGTATATCATTCTCACCAAGACGACCTTCGGCTACGAGCTCAAGGCATGCGGCGCAAACCGCCACGCGGCACGGTATGCCGGTATCCGCGACAAGCAGAGCATCGTCCTTTCCATGGCGATCGCGGGCGCGCTCGCCGGTTCCGCCGCAGCGCTGTACTACCTCTCCGGCAACACCGAGCTTTACTGGTCGGTCTATCAGAAGCTTCCGGCGGAGGGCTTCAACGGCATCGCGGTCGCAATGCTCGCATCCTGCAACCCGATCGCGTGTATCTTCACCGGCCTGTTCATGTCGGCGATCGACCTGCACGGTCTGCAGCTTGCAAACCTTACGGCGTATAACGAGTACATCACGGACGTTATCATCGCGGTCATCGTGTATCTGTCCGCGTTCTCTTTGCTGATCAAGACCTGGCTCAGCGGACGCAAAAAGACCGCAGCACCGAAACCGGCAAAAGAGAAAAAAGCCAATCCGGGAAAGGGGGTCGCTGAATAATGTCATTCTTAATCAGCAAAACTCTGATCTACGCAGTCCCGCTGATGATCGTTGCGCTCGCAGGCGTTTTCGCAGAACGAAGCGGCGTCATCAACCTCGCGCTTGAGGGCATCATGATCTTTGGCGCATTCATCGGCGCGCTGACCATCAACCTGATGCAGAAGGCGAACACGTTCCAGATCATCGACATCGCAAAGGACATGGGCGCGAACTGGGGCAAACTGCAGGCATTCCTGCTGCTGGTCATGCTGATCACGGCGGCAGCGGGCGCGGTATTCTCACTGCTGCTCGCATTCGCGGCGATCAACCTGAAGGCGGACCAGACCATCGGCGGCACGGCGCTGAACATGCTGTCTCCGGCGCTCGTCTGCTTCTTCATCCGTCTCATCGCGCAGCAGAGCGAATTGAGAATGTTCAAGGGCGACGCGGCAAGCTGGTTCATGGTGAAAAAGACCATGCTCGGCTTTGAAAAGTCGCAGGAGATCGGGTTCCTCGGGGAGACCTTCCTGAACAAGGTCTACCTGACCACGTACATCTGCATCATCCTGTTCGTCCTGCTCTCGATCTTCCTCTATAAGACGCGCTTCGGTCTCCGCCTCCGCGCATGCGGCGAGAATCCGCAGGCGGCGGCTTCGCTGGGCATCAACGTCTTCAAGATGCGTTACAGCGGCGTGATCATTTCCGGCGCGCTTGCCGGCATGGGCGGCTTCGTCTATACGCTGACCACCGCGAACTGCGTGGCAAACGGCGACGTTGCAGGCTTCGGCTTCCTCGCTCTGGCGGTTATGATCTTCGGTAACTGGAAGCCGCTGAGCATCGCGGGCGCGGCGCTGCTGTTCGGTTTCTTCAAGTGTATCGCGGCGTCGTACTCCACGCTGGACATCAACGGCGACGGCATTGCACTGCTGCTGAACCTCAGCAAGCATCCGACCTGGGGCAAGATCCTCAATCCGCATCTGTACCGCCTGATCCCGTACGTGATCTCGCTCTTAGTGCTCGCGTTCACTTCCAAGAAGTCCCGCGCGCCGAAGGCGGAAGGTATTCCGTACGACAAGGGCATGCGGTAACATAACAATTGCACGAAAGGACCGTTTCCGGACGGTCCTTTTTGTATGCAAAAACGGCGGATCGGAAATACTGTGTATATGGGTATTCTGATCGTTCTTTTCATGGTACTGTTTCTGATTCTGCTGTTGTCCATGCCGCTGATTGTCGAGGCGAAGGCGCGGATCGGCGTGCGCGGCGCGGTCGTGCACGGCAGGGTGTGGCTGCTCGGACTTGTGCCGATTCCCGTCCGGCTGCGGATCTATCTGTTTGAGGAGCCGTATTTCACGCTCGGAATCGGAAAAAAACGTGTGTTTCTGCTGCAAAAGCGTATGAAACACAAAAAGCCGATCGCGGGCGTCCGGCTTCTGCGGCTCGGCACAAGGACGACCGTCGGCGTCGAAGGCGAGCCCGCGCAGGCGGTGCTGCTTGCGGGAACGGTTGCGGTCCTGCTTGCCATGCTGACGACGCGCGTTGCGGAGAGCGGCAGCGCAGGAGCGGCGCTGGCAAAGACCTCGCTGTTTCGGATCACGGCAAGCGCGCAGGCGATCGTGTCCCCGCCGCAGCTGCTGTTTTCGATCGCGCGTCGGCGTATAGCGCGGCGCAAAGCGGCAAACAATACCGGTAAACTCAAAGAAAAGAGGACATCCTATGCATCCTGTTGAAACGATTCTGCAAACGACGATGCGCGAGATCAAGAACATCGTCGACGTCAATACGATCGTGGGCTCGCCGATCTACGGCGAGGGCGGCGCGGTCGTGATCCCGGTCTCAAAAGTCTGTCTCGGCTTCTTTGCGGGCGGCGGCGATTTCCCGACGCAGGCGGTGGCGAAGAAGGGCGCGCCGGACTTCGACGCAAACGGCTATCCCTTCCTCGGCGCAAGCGTCGTCGGCGTCTCGATCAGCCCGAAGGCGTTCCTGTACATGCAGGGCAAAGACGTGACGCTGCTGCATGCCGACTGCGACAACACGCTCGATCGGCTCGTGCAGATGATCCCGACCGCATTGACCGAGATACGCGACGCGATCGAAAACGTCCGCGCACAGCGGCAGAGCCCGCCGGAGGACGAGCCGTGAAACGGCTCTGCGCCGCGATTTTCGCCGTACTGCTGCTGATCCCGCGGATCGCAAGGGCGGAGGAAATGTTTCCGGACGTGCCCGCCGAGGCGGCGTATCTCATCGAAGCAAACTCCGGCCGCGTGCTGTATGCGAAAAACGAGAACGCGCGGCTGCCGATGGCAAGCACGACCAAGATCATGACCGCGCTTCTGGCGATCGAATCGGGCAGGCTTGACGAGCTTGTGACCGTTCCGGACGAAGCCGTCGGCACGGAGGGCTCGTCGATGTACCTGCGGACGGGCGAACGGATCCCGCTCCGCGATCTCGTGTACGGGCTGATGCTCGTCTCCGGCAACGATGCGGCGGTTGCGATCGCGTACATCCTGGACGGCGGGACGGCGGCGTGTGCGGACCGCATGAACGCGCGGGCGCAGGCGCTCGGCATGCACGATACGCATTTTGTCACGCCGAACGGGCTGCACGATCCGGCGCACTTTACGACGGCGAAGGACCTTGCGCTGCTCGGCGCGGCGGCGCTCGAAAACCCTGCGTTTGCGGAGATCGCGCAGACGCAGTACCGGAGGACGGAGGGCTCGAACCCGCACACGCTGAAGAACAAGAACCGGCTCCTGTGGGAGTACGAGGGCGGGATCGGCGTGAAGACCGGCTACACGAAGGCGGCGGGGAAGTGTCTCGTCTTTGCGGCGGAGCGCGGCGGAATGAAGCTTGTCGGCGCGATCCTGAACTGCCCCACGATGTGGAACACCGCAAAATCCATGCTCGACGCGGGCTTCCGGCTCTATACCGCAAAGCGGTTTATGCCCGCGGACACGGTTTTTCTGATCCCCGTGCAAAACGGCGTGAAAAAAACATTGTGCGCCGCGCCGATCCGCGGTATACTGTATCCGACGGAGACCGGCGGGGAAGAAGCGTTTGCCGTGGAGACGTCGCTCGATCCGGACCTTACGGCGCCGGTGCGGGCGGGGGACACGGTCGGAAGCGTCTCGCTTCTCAGAAACGGGGTCGTCGCGGCGACGGTTCCGATCGTTGCAGCGGAGACGGTCGAACCGGCGGGCTTCGGTTACTATCTCAGAAAGGCGGTCTCGGCGTTTTTCGGCTGAGCCGCGGGGGCGGGGCATATGCGTTTACAGAAATTCATGGCGGACTGCGGCGTGGCGTCGCGGCGCGCATGCGAAACGATCATCACGGACGGACGGGTCACGGTCAACGGCATCCCGGCCGTCCTCGGCATGTCCGTGGAGGAAGGGGACGACGTGCGGCTCGACGGCAGGCGTCTTATGCCGCAGGCGGAGCGCGTCGTGCTGATGCTGTACAAGCCGCGCGGCGTGGTCTCGACCTCGAGCGACGAGTCGGGGCGAAAGACCGTGCAGGCGTTCGTTTCCGAGCTGCCGTACCGGCTGTACAACGTCGGGCGGCTCGACCTGAATTCCGAGGGACTGCTGCTGCTGACGAATGACGGCGAGCTTGCAAATCATCTGATGCACCCGCGCTACAAGGTGGACAAGACCTATCGCGTGGTGTGCGACGGAACGCTTTCGGCGTCGGAGATCGCGACGCTGACGAACGGCGTCATGCTCGACGACGGGCTGACCGCGCCGGCAAGGGTGACGAATATCCGCCGCTCCACGACCGGCGGCACGGCGTTCTCGATCACGATCCACGAGGGCAGAAACCGCCAGATCCGGCGCATGCTCGAGGCAGTCGGACACCGCACGCTGCGGCTGAAGCGCGAGGCGTACGGACCTTTGAAGCTCGGCGATCTTCGCCCCGGCGAGTGGCGGTACCTCACCAAGGAAGAGATCGACGGACTGAATGCGGCGAGCGGCGGCACAAAATACACGATTCCCGCAGGCTGTTCCTTCCCGGACAGCCTGCTTTTTTGTGCAGCATAACTACGCGCCGGACGGGTGGCTCGGAAGCGTTTGCCTGCAGTGAGCAGGCAGGATAACTACCCTTCCACCGCTTCGCGGTCCCCCTTCTCTGACAAGGGAAGGTCGGAAACCTGCGCAGATATCCACCTCCACCTGATGGGGGAGGTGCCGAGCGAAGCGAGGCGGAGGGAGAGATCGGCAGCAGATCGGCGTCCTTTCATAGGGTGACGCATGTGCGGCTTCGGTCACGCGTTCGACGCATCTGCGGGGAGAGGAGGGCTTTGCACACAGATGAAAAATCATCGAGGGATGCTTATTTGACTGAAAATGACAGAATCATATATCTTTAGATGACAAAATGATTATTCTGTCTCCGTATCGCTTGACTTTATGCACGGTTTTGGTTACAATATATATGCGTATTGCGTTATGAACACGGCGAACCGTGTGCTGCGATACAGCAAATTCAGAAATAAGTATGGAGGGAAACATGAAGAAATTTTTTGCGATCGTTCTTTGCCTGCTGATGGTTGCCGCTCTGGTTGCCTGCGGCGGCGAGAAGAAAGAAGAAAAGCCCGCAGAGGGACAGAACATCAAGGTCGGCTTCATCTGCCTGCATGATGAGAACTCCACCTACGACCTGAACTTCATCAATGCGGCGAAGGGCGCATGCGCGACGCTCGGCATCACGGACTACATCATCAAGACGAACATCCCCGAGGGTCAGGAATGCTACGAGACCGCGGCGGACATGGCGGCTTCCGGCTGCAAGATCATCTTTGCGGACAGCTTCGGTCATGAGGACTACATGATCCAGGCGGCAAAGGAATTCCCGGATGTCCAGTTCTGCCACGCAACGGGCACCAAGGCGCACACCGAGAATCTCCCGAACTACCACAACGCATTCGCGGCGATCTACGAGGGCCGTTACCTCGCAGGTATCGCAGCGGGCATGAAGCTCCAGCAGATGCTCGATGAGGGCAAGATCACCAAGGACCAGCTCAAGATCGGCTACGTCGGCGCGTTCACCTATGCAGAGGTCGTTTCCGGCTACACCTCCTTCTTCCTGGGCGTCCGCTCCATCGTTCCGGAGGTCACCATGGAAGTTACCTTCACCGGTTCCTGGTATGACGAGACCGCCGAAAAGGAAGGCGCTATGAAGCTGATCAACAACGGCTGCGTGCTCATTTCGCAGCATGCTGACTCCATGGGCGCACCGTCCGCTTGCGAGAGCATGGGCGTTCCGAACGTCTCCTACAACGGCAGCACCGTCAAGGTCGGCCCGAACACCTACATCGTTTCTTCCCGCATCAACTGGGAGCCGTACTATGAGTACGCGATCAAGGCTGCGGCGGCAGGCGAAGCGATCCCGGCAGACTGGACCGGCACGATCGAGACCGGCTCCGTTGAGCTCTTCGAGCTGAACAGCGCGGTTGCGGCAGACGGCACGCAGGCGAAGATCGACGAAGCGAAGGCTGCGATGATCGCAGGCACACTCCACGTCTTCAGCACCGATGCGTTTACCGTCGGCGGCGAAAAGCTTTCGAGCTATATGGCTGACGTTGACACCGATCCTGCATACACCCCGGACACCGAGGTCATCAAGGACGGTTACTTCCATGAGTCCGAGTTCCGCAGCGCGCCGTACTTCGATCTCCGCATCGACGGCATCACCCTGCTGAACGAGAGCTATTGATCCACGTAAAACCGTTTCGGGCAGTCATCTGACTGCCCGACTTTTTTTGTTCGCGGAATCGGTTTTCATTTACAAATGAAATCTTATATGATACAATACTATATTATCGGCAGAAGTGTTTTCTTCTGCGGAAAGGATGGGGGACTTGGAAGCAGTCAAAAATGCCGTCAGGATGGAAGGCATCACCAAGCATTTCGGCAGCGTGATCGCCAACCGGGATATTCATCTCGAACTGCATGAAGGCGAGATCCTTTCGCTGCTCGGCGAGAACGGCAGCGGAAAGACCACGCTGATGAACATGCTCTCCGGCATCTATTATCCGGACGAGGGACAGATCTATATCCATGAAAAACCGGTGACGATCCGGTCGCCGAAGGACGCGTTTGAGAACGGGATCGGCATGATCCATCAGCATTTCAAGCTGGTGGACGTCTTTACCGCGACGGAAAACATCATCCTCGGGCTCAAGGAAGAAGGCATGCTGAACCTGAAGCGCGCCGCAAAAAGGATCAAGGAGATCAGCGACCGCTACGGGTTTGAGATCGATCCGAATCAAAAGGTGTACAATATGTCGGTATCGCAGAAGCAGACCGTTGAGATCATCAAGGTCCTGTATCGCGGCGCCGACATTCTGATTTTGGACGAGCCGACGGCGGTTCTGACACCGCAGGAGACGGACAAGCTCTTCAAGGTCATGCGCAACATGCAGAAGGACGGCAAGTCGCTGATCATCATCACGCATAAGCTGCATGAGGTTTTAGAGGTCTCCGACCGCGTTGCGATCTTAAGGAAGGGCGAGTATATCGGCGACGTGCTGACCAAGGACGCAAACCAGCAAAGTCTGACCGACATGATGGTCGGGCGCGCGGTCAGCCTCAACATCGACCGTCCGCAAGCGCAGGAGATCCGGCCGCGTCTGATCGTCGAACACCTTACGGTCAAGGACATGGAGGGCGTGAAGCGGCTTGACGACATCAACTTCACGGCGAATTCCGGCGAGATCCTCGGCATTGCGGGCATCGCGGGGAGCGGACAGCGCGAGCTTCTGGAATCGATCGCGGGCATGCAGACCGTGGAACCGGGCAGCACGATCACCTATATCGATCCGCAAACCGAGCAGGAACAGAATCTTGTCGGCATGGATCCTTTGAAGATCATCCGCTCCGGCGTGCTGCTGTCGTTCGTGCCGGAGGACCGCTTCGGCATGGGACTGGTCGGCAGCATGAGCATTGCGGACAACGTCATGCTGCGGAGCTACCGGAGAGGGAAGCACAATCCGTTCCTCGACCGCAAGTTCCCGAAAGCCCTTGCGAACAAGATCGTCAACGATCTCGAGGTCGTCACGCCGAACGTGGATCAGATTCCGCTGCGCCGTCTTTCCGGCGGCAACGTGCAGAAGGTGCTGGTCGGACGCGAGATCGAGCAGAACCCGACGGTGCTGATGACCGCTTACGCGGTGCGCGGACTGGACATCAACACGTCCTATACGATCTATAACCTATTGACCGAGCAAAAGATGAAGGGTGTCGCCGTCATCTACGTCGGCGAGGATCTGGACGTTCTTCTGGAGCTTTGCGACCGCATCCTGGTGCTTTGCGGCGGCAAGGTGTCCGGCATCGTGGACGGCCGTTCCGTCACCAAGGAACAGATCGGTCTCTTGATGACCAAGGTCGGGGGAGGTGAATAAGATGCTGCATATTTCAAAGCGGTCGGGACTCCCCGTATGGAAGGCATGGCTGATCCGCGGCGCGGCGATCCTGCTTGCGCTCGTCGTCTGCTCGATCGTCACGATGATCGTGACCAAGCTGAACCCGATCACCGTCTTCAAGACCATGTTCGAGGGAACGCTGGGCACGCAGCGGCGCGTGTGGGTCACCGTCTACCGTCTCGTGATCCTGCTCGGCATTTCCCTTGCGGTCACGCCCGCGTTCAAGATGCGGTTCTGGAACATCGGCGCCGAGGGACAGGTGCTGGTCGGCGCGTTTGCAACGGCGATCTGCATGTTCTATGCGGGCAAGATGCCGTTCTTCCAGAATCCGGACATTCCGCTTTCGGTCAAGAATCTCATCCTGATCCCCTGCATGGTGATCGCGAGCCTGCTTGCAGGCGCGCTGTGGGGCTTTTTACCTGCGTTTTTCAAGTCGCGCTGGAACACGAACGAAACGCTGTTTACGCTGATGATGAACTACGTCGCGCTGCAGCTTGTCAAGTTCATGATCTCCTATCGCGGATTCAAGTACATCTGGTCTCCGAACGGCACGGTGGTCGGCATCATCAATTCCGACGCCTCGCTCGGCTCCTACGGCGTGGGGTGGCTTCCGGAGATCGGCGGTTCGAGGTATCTGCTTCCGACGGCAGTGATCGGCGTGCTGACGGTTGTGCTGTATCTGTACCTCCGGTACAGCAAGCACGGCTATGAGATCGCGGTCGTCGGCGAGAGCGAGCGCACCGCATCGTATTCGGGCATCAAGGTCAATCGCGTCATCATCCGCACGATGGTCCTTTCCGGCATGCTGTGCGGTCTGGTCGGCTGTCTTTTGGCGGGAACCGACCGTACGCTGACCGATACGCTCGTCGACGGACGCGGCTATACGGCGGTCATGGTTTCGTGGATGTCGAAGTTCAATCCGATCGGCATGATCTTCTCGTCGTTCTTGATCGTGTTCATGCAGTACGGCGCAAAGGAGGTCGCAAGCCGTCCCGAGCTCGGACTGAACCATTCGTTTGCGGATATTCTGACCGGCATCATTCTGTTCTTCATCATCGGCTGCGAGTTCTTCATCAACTATCAGCTGCAGTTCAGCCGGCACAAGAAACGGGAGGTGTAAACGGTATGTGGGAATTCTTGGTATCATTCATCCCGAGAGCGGTCATGCAGGGCATGCCGCTGCTGTACGGCAGTACCGGCGAGATCCTCACGGAGAAGGCGGGCAACCTGAACCTCGGTATTCCGGGCATCATGTATGTCGGCGCGATCTCCGGCGTTATCGGCGCGTTCTTCTATGAGCAGGCAACGATCGGCGCGGGGCAGCCGATGGTCGGCATCCTTGCGGTGCTGATCCCGATGCTCTGCTGTCTTCTCGGCTCGTTCCTGATGGGGCTTCTCTATTGCTTCCTGACCGTTACGCTGCGCGCGAACCAGAACGTCACCGGTCTCGCCATGACGATGTTCGGCGTCGGCTTCGGCAACTTCTTCGGCGGATCCCTGATCAAGCTGGCGCACAGCGAGGTCCCGAGCCTGACGTTTGCAACGACCTGCAACTTCTTCGGCGACGGCAAGCATCCGGGCTGGCTTGCGTATCTCGGCATCGGCATTGCGATCCTTGCCTCGCTGTTTTTGCGGTACACCCGCAAGGGCATGCAGCTGCGCGCGGTCGGCGAGAATCCGGCGACGGCGGACGCGGCGGGCATCAACGTGACGCGGTACAAGTACGTTGCAACGCTCGTCGGCAGCATGATCGCGGGGCTCGGCGGACTCTACTACGTCATGGAGTGCGCGCACGGCACGTGGGCGAACGAGGGCTTCGGCGACCGCGGCTGGCTGGCGATCGCGCTGGTCATCTTCACGACATGGCGTCCGAGCGTCAGCATCTTTGCGTCGATCCTGTTCGGCGGGCTTATCATCCTGTCCGAGCATCTGTCGCTTCCGCTCGGCATCAAGGAGCTCTATAAGCTCGCGCCGTACGTGGTCACGCTGCTGGTGCTCATCATCGTCTCGCTGCGCAAGAAGCGCGAGAATCAGCCGCCGCAGAGCCTCGGGCTTGCGTATTTCCGCGAAGAGCGGTAAGAGAATGACATCTGGG
>JAZNHI010000027.1:0-5581 GCA_045576895.1 Clostridia bacterium
CATCTGCTGTACGTGCCGACAATGGCATGCAATATGCAGTGCCGCTACTGCTATCTGGGCGACGGCACGAAGGCTATCGAAACGGAACATACGCCGCTGGAGACGTTGGCATATGCCGTCGACAAATGCCGCAGCGAGGGCATTATGCCATTCAATATCTCGCTGCACGGCGGCGAAGTGACGACGCTTCCGAAGGAGGATTTCCGCAGCGTCGTCGCGTATATCGCCGATTATTACAGGACGAACGGAAGCTATCTTTCCGGCGCTGGGTTCCGCATCGGCACGCCGCACATTAAGACGAACCTGCTTGCGCTGGACCGGCACATCGACACGATCCGGGATTACAACGTATCGATTTCCGGCAGCATCGACCTGCCGCTTTCCCTGCACCGCGCGTACCGCGTGACAAAGGACGGCGGCGAGACGCTGGATCGGATCCTCGGCAACATTGCGCTGCTCGAAGCGCTTCCGAATCACAAAAAGGTTTCGGCAACGATCTTCCGCGAGCATCTGGACCGCATGGACGAGTTGATCGAAGACATCTGGTTTTTGCACCGGAACACCTGTCTCGACATGACAGATTTCAATTTCATGATCGGCTTTGACATGAACGGACTTCTGCAGCCGCTTTCGGACGAGGAACAACTGCGGTTTTACCGGACGATCCGTGAGGCTTTTGCGGGGACCGAGCTTGAGGAAGCTCTGAATACGAAGTGGTTTGCCGAATTCGGACCGGATTACTGCACGAACTGCGAGAACTGCGGGGAGAAATTCTTTCTGCTGGAGCGAAACGGCGATGTGTATTCCTGTGTGCGCGGGCAGAACCATCCGGAGTTTTATTACGGCAATATCTACGAATCCTCCATGACAGAGATCATGGAAACGGCAAAGCGGAAGATCGCGGCGATCCATCAAGGCTGCGGATTCTCGGACGATTGCGCGGCGTGCGGATATCTGTCCGTCTGCAAGACGGGCTGTCCCTTCGTCAAGCGCGTCAACGCTTCGCCGAAGAGCTACACCTGCAGCCTGCAGCAGGCGCTGTATCCGGTCTGGGGCATGACGCCGGATCCGCAGAACCGCGAATACGTTCTGGATTACGTCGCAGCGCTGCATCCCGAACGGATCCCGGATTTTGCATTGCCGCGCATCCCGAACGGGATCCCGGCGCTCCGACACATCATCGACAGCGATCCGGACCTTCGCGCGGTGTACGACGAAACCGCGTTCGTTCTGGAGATCGACGGCAATCGCTTTCCGCTTGCGCCGCAGATCATCAAAAAGGACCGCACGTTCACCTTCATGACGCCGGAAAGCCGCGTGACCCTGCATGTGCGGCACGGACTGCTGGAGAAGTGCAGTTCGTATCCGGAGAACAATATGCTGTTCATCCAGCTGCTGACCGGCGACATGATCGTTTACGGCGACGAGAACCGCGAAAAGCAGCGGCATATCGCGACCGAACTGATCTATAAACAGGTTGCGGAGGAGCAGCCGTCCGCGATTCCCGGCTACGACGCGGTGGATCTGACGCATTTCTTCCGGCGGTACGGGCTTTCGCTTTCCCGCACGGCGGCAAACAATGTGTTCTTCACGACCGGCGCGCTGCGGGATATTCATTACGCCAAACAGAAAAATAACGCGTTCTATCACATTCAGGCGATGGATCTGCCGTTTCCGAACTTAGAATTTTACTATCTGAACGAGGAGATGCTTCAACGATGAAAACGATGATTCCAAGGACGTACAACGATATCATGACGCTTGCGGGGTTACAGCAGCTCAGACAGTACTGCATGATCTCGGAGGAAACGGAGGCGAACCTGTTCGAGTCGTTCGCGTCCGGCAAGCTGAGGCTTGCGGAGGCGTTTCCCGACAACTCGCTCAGACTGACCTTTGACGGACAGACCGAGCCCATAATCATCACGATGCCGTTCAACAGTCAGGGCGGAAAGGTCGAGGCGGTGACGATGGATGCAAACCGCTTCAATGTGACCTACTCTGCGTCCTATCTGGCGTCGCAGAGAAGCTCCTCCGGCGGCGGATATTCCGGCGGCAGCAGCGGCAATAACAACAATAACAACAATAACAATAATAACAATCACTGATCGGAGCGTCTGTCTGCCATGGTGTATGAGAGTCTGCATAAAAAGCGTCTGCAGCGGCAGAAGATCCGGATCGTCACGTCATATTACGACGGAGGGGTCACAAAGCGCAGAAGCAGCGACGGCGAGAATTGTGACGACGTCGGAAACGGCGTGATCCTGGACAAGAAATACATCGCCGGTGAGAAATGCGTTTTGCAGGAAACGGAGTTCAATCCGGGCATCCTGTATTCTTTCGTTTATCCGGAAACAAAGGACGGACTGCTGCAGTGCCCGGCGTGCGGGGGAACCGCCGACCGGGACGATTTTTCGGAGGGCTGTCCGTATTGCGGCGCGCCTGGGAACCTGGAGTATGCCGATCGAAAGGCGGGGGAGCGCGACCATGCCGATTCCGTCGTCGGCCGTTCTGCGAAGAACGCGCTGTGGTTTCTGCTCTGCGTTGTCGTCGGAATCGCGGTCTGCATGCCGATCACCGTCTGCGCAAGCCGGACCGCGTTTTTCATGGACTATGTGAAAGGCGCTGCGATCGGGCTTCTTCTCGGGCTTGCCGCCTTCCTTACGCTGCAGTTTATGCGCAGCCGACTTGTGCTCCGGCAGAAGGAGCGGGAGAAACAGCAGCGGCAGAACACCTCGCTGCAGACGTTTCTTCGGAATTTGTCTGCTGCCGGACTTTCTCTGAAGGCATATCACAACGGGCTTTCCGCGGAGCTGAACCGATACTTCTACACGGATGGGGACGCCTCGGTGCAGCGTGTAACCGACTATGACGTACTCGATTTCCGGAACCGGCAGGTCAGGGAGACGGCGCAGGGACGCCTGATCTCAGCGGATGTGCAGCTGCGCATCGTATCGGCAGAGGGATCGAAGCTATCCTCGGAAACCGGCTGGTGGAATGTTGCACTGCGCCATGAAACCGGTCGGCGGGTGTTCAGCCTGCACGAGGGGCTGAACATGATCGATTGTCCGAATTGCGGGGCGAAGGTCAGTCTGGAGGAACCGCTGTGCCGCTTCTGCGGCTCGCCTGTCGTGTACAAAAGCCCTCTTTCACTGGCGTCGATCCGCCGGACGGAGACCGCGGAGGACTGATCCCTCGCGAATGGGATCGGCGTTTTGGGGAGACAATCGAACGCTTTTGCGTATAAAACAGCACGGCCATCGAAATGATGACCGTGCTTTTCTGTGGGGGGAGTGTTTCGTCAGATCCGGATGCTGCCGGACGTGATATAACGACCGGACTTGCGGTCGAACAGCATGATCGAATTGCCGGTGAAATGGATGTGCGCGGCGCTGCCGATCGCGTACAGCGTATCGCCGAACACAACGCTGGTCAGCAGGAATTCGCCGGTACGGATCTTCAGCGTGGATTCCATACCGGTGGGCATTGCGCCGTAGATCTCGCCTTCGATGCCGTCGTCCGCAATGCGGATGAATTCGGGACGAACGCCGAGCACGAAGTCGCCGTCGCGAATGACGGGCGCATCCTCGATCGAGGTGTCAACCTCTTCGACACGGGCGATGTTGTAGCGGAAGACCTCATCCTTGTTGCCCTTTTCGACGTAGCCCTTCTGCTTTGCGAGCTCGGCGCGGCGTGCGTTTTCGGCTTCGATCGACTCGTCGCGCGCGCGGTTCCATTCCGCCATCGAGATCGCCTCGTTCGGGCAGAAGGTGACGTGCTGACCGCCGAGCAGTTCGAGCGCGATGCTGCCGTCGCGGTTCTGCTCGCCGTGCGTCTCGATGAAGTTGATCGAGGGATTGCCGACGAAGTCCGCAACGAACAGGTTGTTCGGACGGTTGTAGACGGTAAGCGGAGCGTCATACTGCTGCAGAACGCCGTTGTTGATCAGGCAGATCGAGGTCGCGAGCGTCATTGCCTCCATCTGGTCGTGCGTGACGTAGACGAAGGTGCTGCCGGTTTCCACGTGCAGACGCTGCAGCTCGTAGCGCATCTCCAGACGCAGCTTTGCGTCGAGGTTCGAAAGCGGCTCGTCCATGAACAGCACGCTGGGTTCCGGCGCAAGCGTTCTTGCGATTGCGACACGCTGCTGCTGACCGCCGGAAAGCTCGGCGGGGTAGCGATCCATGAACATGCCGATCTTAACGATGCGGGACACTCTGCGCACGGCGAGGTCGACCTCTTCCTTGCAGAGCTTGCGCTTCGTGACGATGGGCTTGCCGCCCTTCAGCACGCGGTAGTTCTTGTCGAGCTCTTCGCCCTTTGCCTTGTGCTGCACGATCGCATTGTCGAGCTTCGTTTTCAGCTCTGCGGAGATGCTCTGCGCCCTGTCCGGATTCTTCTGGAGGTCGTAGTCCAGCAGCGTCTTTGCGGTCATCATGGAGATCGTATAGGCGTCGATCAACTTGATGTACGCCTTTTTCTTGTCGACCGCGCCGTTCTTGTCGCGGCAATCGTTGATGATGTCCGCAACGCCCTGCGGATCCTTCAGGATCTCGATCAGACGCGCGTAGTTCTTTGCCTGATAGTCGACGGTCTCCTTGGGCTCGTTGATGTTCTTGAGACCGAACGCGATGTTGTCGTATACGGTCATGTTGGGCCACAGCGCGTAATTCTGGAACAGGAAGCCGACCTTGCGCTTGTTGGCGGGGATATTGATACCCGCCGCGCTGTCGAACACGACTCTGTCGCCGATTGTGATGCGGCCTTCGGTGGGGGTCTCGAGACCCGCGATCATACGGAGCGTCGTCGTTTTGCCGCAGCCGGAAGGACCGAGCAGCGTGACGAACGCGTTGTCTTCGATGACGAGATTCAGATTTTCGACGGCGTAGAATTTCTTCCACCGTTTTGTGATGTTTTCCAATACGATTTTCGGCATAATTAACCTCCGATGCCTTCATCCAGGCTTGCGCCGGTGAGTTTGTTGACGACAGTGTTGAAAATCAGGATCGTGACGATCAGGATCAGGTTGATACCGCTTGAGAACGCGTACAGACCCATTTCATCGAAATAGTCGAGCGTCGTGGAGAGGATATAGCCCTGCGTACAAAGAAGCAGGAACAGCGACAGCTCACGGAGACACGTCATGAACGGCAGCATGAATCCGCTGATGATCGAGGATTTCTGGATCGGCACGATGATGCGGAACATGCGCTTGAACCACGGGATATCCTGGATGATCGCCGCTTCCTCGATCTCACCCGAAAGCTGCAGCATGGAGTTCAGCGACGCGCGGCTGGCAAACGGGATGTACTTGACGGTACCGACGATAATCAGCAGCCAGTAGGTGTTGAACAGGTTGATATACTTGTTCGAGAACAGAATGAAGAACGCAACGCCGACCGCGATGGAAGGCATAAGGTAGGGCAGGAACGCGATGTTGTTCACGTAGTTCGCCCACTTGCTCCGGCGGTTCTTGCTGACGGCATATCCGATCAGCGTACCGATCGTGCCGGCGGTCAGTGCGCAGACGACAGAGACGAGCAGCGTGCCGCCGTAGGCGTGCCAGATCGTCTTGTTATACAGC
>JAZNHI010000028.1:0-15058 GCA_045576895.1 Clostridia bacterium
TCGCCCTGCTGTGCCAGCGCCATGGTGATCGCCGCCGTCAGCGTCGTCTTGCCATGGTCAACGTGTCCGATCGTGCCGATGTTTACATGCGGCTTCGTACGTTCGAATTTTGCTTTTGCCATTGTAAGTTCTCCTTATAAATGTTTGTATTTCTTTTTAGAACCAATAGTTGTATTTGCCCAGGATCTGCTCCTGTATTGCGGCCGAAACTTTGTCGTAGCGGTTGAACTGCATCGTGAACGTGCCTCTGCCCTGCGTTCTCGAACGTAGATCGGTGGCATAACCGAACATTTCACTGAGCGGACAGATCGCGTTGACCGCCGTGCTGCCCTGCCTTGTCTCCATGCCGGAGATCTTGCACCGCCGCGACGTAAGATTGCCCACGATATCGCCCAGGTATTCGTCCGGCACCAGCACCTCGACGCTCATCATCGGTTCGAGGAGCTCACAGTTGTCCTTTGTGATCCCCTCTTTAACCGACAGCGAGCCCGCAATGCGGAACGCCAGATCGCTGGAATCGATCTCGTGGAAGCTGCCGTCCTTCAGCGTCGCCTTGAGGTTGATGAGCTCGTAACCGCCGAGCGGTCCGCTCATCAGCGCGTCGCGGATGCCCTGATCGACCGCCGGAATGAATTCCTTCGGGATCACACCGCCGACGATCTTGTTGACAAAGCGATACGTTTCGCCTTCCTGCGGATCGTCGAGCGGAGCAAATTCGATCACGGTATGTGCATACTGTCCGTGTCCGCCCGTCTGTCGCACATAACGGCATTCGTAGACCGTCGGGTGCATGATGGATTCCTTGTAAGCGACCTGCGGCTTGCCGACCGTCGCTTCGACGCGAAACTCGCGGATCAGACGGTCCACGATGATCTCCAGATGGAGCTCGCCCATGCCGGCGATGATGGTCTGCCCCGTTTCCTTGTCCGTATAGGTCCGAAAGGTGGGGTCCTCTTCGCCGAGCTTTTGAAGCGCTGTCATCATCTTTTCCTGACCCGCCTTGGTCTTCGGTTCGATCGCAACCTGAATGACCGGCGTCGGGAAGATCATGCTCTCCAAAAGCATCTGTCGGTTTTCCGTGCAGAGCGTATCGCCCGTCGACGTTTCCTTCATGCCCACCAGTGCGCAGATATCGCCCGCGTGGACTTCCTCAAGCTCGGTACGCGCGTCCGCGTGCATCAGCAGAATCTTGCTGACACGTTCGCGCTTTTGCTTCGAGACGTTATAGACATAGGAACCGGATTTCAACGTGCCGCTGTACACGCGCACGAACGCCAGCCGTCCCACAAACGGGTCGGTGACGATCTTGAACGCCAGCGCCGCAAACGGCGCGTCGTCGCGCGGTTCGGCAATGAGCTCTTTCTCGCCGCTGCGATCCGTGCCCTTCGCCGGCGGAATGTCCAGCGGAGAGGGCAGAAAATCGACGATCGCGTTCAATAGCGGCTGCACGCCCTTGTTGCGGTACGAGGTTCCGCAGGTGACCGGCACGGCTGCGCCGGCGATGGTCGCTTTGCGGATGCAGGAGATCAGCTCTTCGTTCGTGGGCATTTCGCCCTCGAAATACTTTTCAAGCAGATCTTCATCCTGTTCGATGACCGCTTCGATCAGCGCCGCACGGTGCTCTTCCGCCGCTTCTACCATGTCATCGGGGATCGGCTCCTCGCGGATGTCGGTTCCGTCGTCGTTGTAGTAGACCTCCGCCTTCATCGTCACGAGATCGACGATGCCGCGGAAGTTCATTTCGCTTCCGATCGGAAGCTGCACCGGAATCGGGTTTGCGCCCAAACGGTCGCGCATCATGTCCATCACGTGGAAGAAATCCGCTCCCGTGATGTCCATTTTATTGACGTACGCAATGCAGGGCACATGATATTTCATAGCCTGCCGCCAGACCGTTTCGGACTGCGGTTCGACGCCGCCCTTTGCGCAGAACACGGCAACGGCACCATCCAGCACCCGGAGACTGCGTTCCACCTCAACGGTGAAATCCACATGTCCCGGCGTGTCGATGATGTTGATGCGATGTCCACGCCAGTACGTCGTGGTCGCGGCGGAGCAGATCGTGATGCCGCGTTCCTGCTCCTGCGCCATGTAGTCCATGGTCGCCGTGCCCTCGTGTACTTCGCCGACCTTGTGGATCTTGCCCGTGTAGAACAGGATCCGCTCGGTCGTCGTGGTCTTGCCGGCATCGATGTGCGCCATGATGCCGATATTGCGTGTCAGTTCAAGCGCAGTGTCCCGCATTACCAGCGATAATGTGCAAACGCCTTGTTGGCCTCTGCCATCTTATGGGTGTCTTCCTTCTTCTTGACCGCGTTGCCCTGTTCATTGCAGGCATCCATGATCTCGCCCGCAAGGCGCTCCGCCATCGTGCGCTCGCCGCGATTGCGCGCATAGCTCACGAGCCAGCGAAGACCGAGGGTCTGACGGCGCTCTGCACGGATCTCGATCGGGACCTGATAGGTCGAACCGCCGACTCTGCGTGCCTTGACTTCGAGAACGGGCATGATGTTGTTCATCGCCTGTTCGAACGCTTCGAGCGCGTCCTTGCCGGTCTTCTGGTTGATGATCTCAAACGCATCGTAAACGGCCTTCTGCGCAACGCCGCGCTTGCCGTCCAGCATGACCTGGTTGATGAGCTTTGTCACAACGACGCTCTTATAGATCGGATCTTGAAGAACTTCTCTCTTCGGAATAAAACCTCTTCTCGGCATGTTGTGTCCTCCTTACTTCTTGGCGCCGGTCTTCGGACGCTTTGCACCGTACAGGGAACGAGCCTGCTTGCGGTTTGCGACGCCGGCGGTATCCAGAGCACCGCGGATGATGTGGTAACGAACACCGGGCAGGTCCTTGACACGACCGCCGCGGATCAGAACCACGGAGTGCTCCTGCAGATTGTGACCGATACCGGGGATATACGCGGTACCTTCGAGACCGTCGGTCAGACGGATACGAGCGATTTTACGCAGTGCGGAGTTCGGCTTTTTCGGCGTCATCGTACGGACTGCGGTGCAGACGCCGCGACGCTGCGGGCACTGCTTCAGAATGGGCGCCGTGGACTTGTATTCCACGGGCTGTCTGCCCTTGCGAACCAACTGATTAATGGTCGGCATTCAGATGTTTCCTCCTAAAAATATATGTAATCTTTTGTATAAATCAATCCCTCTGCAACCCAATTCAGAGGATATTGTCCGGAATCATGCCGCATTTCCTTCCGAAAACGCGGTTATCGGCCGTGCTTTTTCCAAGCACCGCCAAATAGATAGTGTAACAGAAAGAGTCAAACTTGTCAATCCGTATTTTTCGCTTCCGACACGTTTTCTTTCCGATCCGACATTTCGTACACGCTGCTTCCCGCAGTGCCGAGGCCCTTGTCGATCCGCCGCTTCGTGAACGCGATGTGCGGCTGACGGTCGTTGAACAGCGGACGCCAGCCCTTCCCCGTCATCTCTTCGACGATCGGATGCGTGCGGACGTCGACGTACATGAGCGACTCCGCCTTGCGCTTGTACAGATACGAAAGCAGCTTGCCGACGCCGTATCCGCCGAGGATCGCTATGACGACCAGCAGGAACGGCAGCCAACCCGCAGTCTGCCGAAGCGACTGCAGAAGGTGTTCGTTCAGAACGATCGGCAGCGCGATCAGCGTCAGCGCGATCGGCACGAGCAGCGGCAGATACGAGATCAGCAGGATCCTGCGGCGGCATTTGCTGCAGCAGGCAAACTGCAGCGGGACCATGAAGCCGGTCTCCTGCTTCGTAAGCCACTTGCGCTTCGCGAGTTTTTTCGGCTCGGTATGCGCCATGTCAAAGACCGCGAAGCTCGTCGGCGTGCCCTTCGGCTCCGTCTTGCACAGCGTACAGGTCTCGCTTTCAAAGAGCCGCGCAACGGTGCCTTCCGGCTGCAGATCACAGAACAGTCTGAGATCGTCGTGAATCGCGGGATCTGCGACGCGGCCCTTCAGCGGGCACTTGTCGCAGTCCTGCATATTCAGCAGCGCGCAGGATTTGGTTCCGTGAAGCGCGCATTCGGTATCGGTCAGACGACTTTGCTCCATAGCCTTACTCCGCATCCGTCGGGACGTCCTGCGCCTCGCTCACTTCGACGTTGCGATAACGCTTGAGCCCGATGCCGGCAGGGATCAGCTTGCCGATGATGACGTTTTCCTTGAGACCGACGAGCGGATCGATCTTGCCCTTGATGGCAGCTTCGGTCAGCACGCGCGTGGTCTCCTGGAAGGACGCCGCAGACAGGAACGATTCGGTGGCGAGCGCCGCCTTTGTGATGCCGAGAAGCTTGCGCTTTGCCTTTGCAAGCACCGGTTCCGCGGGCTCTTCCGTGCCGTTTTCCTGTGCGAGCGCGAGAGCGGTCTCATACTCGGTGATCAGCTTCTCGTTTTCCTCTTCGAAGCGGAAGCTGTCGCAAAGTTCGCCGGGCAGCAGGTTCGTGTCGCCCGCGTCCTCGATCTGGACCTTGCGGAGCATCTGGCGGATGATGACCTCGATGTGCTTATCGGAGATCTCAACGCCCTGCAGACGGTAAACGCTCTGAACTTCCTTGAGAAGATACGCCTGTACGCCCTTGACGCCCTTGATCTTCAGGATGTCGTTCGGGTTGACGGAACCTTCCGTGAGCTCGTCGCCCGCTTCCACATGATCGCCTTCCTGCACCTTCATCTTGGAGCCGAACGGGATCAGGTAGTTCTCGGATTCGCCTTCGTCGTTCGTGATGATCGCGCGATGCTTCGCCTCGTCGATGCGGACCGTACCGGAAATCTCCGTGATGGTCGCAAGGCCCTTCGGCTTTCTTGCCTCGAACAATTCCTCGACACGCGGAAGACCCTGCGTGATGTCCTCGCTCGAAGCGACGCCGCCGGTGTGGAACGTACGCATCGTCAGCTGCGTGCCGGGCTCGCCGATCGCCTGTGCCGCAATGATGCCGACCGCTTCGCCGGTATCGACGTGACCGCCGGTCGCAAGGTTTGCGCCGTAGCACTTGCAGCAGACGCCGTGCTCGGTGCGGCAGGTCAGGACGGAACGGCAGTAGACTTCCTTCACGCCCGCCTTCTCGATCGCAAGCGCTTCGTCGTGGCTGATCATGTGATCGCCTTCGCAAAGCTGTTCGCCGGTTTCCGGATGGAAGACCGGGTCGATCGCGTAACGGCCTTCGATACGCGCCGAAAGCGGCTCGATCATCTTGTTGCCCTCGGCGATCGCGGAGACCCACATGCCGCGCGGCGTGTCGTTGCGCTCCGCAAAGCAGTCGACCTCGCGGACGATGACGTCCTGCGAAACGTCGACGAGACGACGCGTGAGGTAACCGGAGTCCGCCGTACGAAGCGCCGTATCGGCAAGACCTTTACGCGCGCCGTGCGAGGAGATGAAGAACTCCAGAACGGACAGACCTTCGCGGAAGTTTGCACGAATCGGCACCTCGATGATCTGACCGGACGGGTCCGCCATCAGACCGCGCATGCCGGCGAGCTGACGGATCTGCGCCTGGCTGCCACGCGCGCCGGAGTCCGCCATCATGAAGATGGGGTTGTAGGCGTCGAGCGAATTCATCAATGCCTTCGTGACGTCCTCGGTGGTCTGCTCCCAGACCTTGATCACGCGGTCTCTGCGTTCCTTGTTGCTGAGGAGACCCATGCGGAAGTAGTTGTCGATCTCGACGACCTTCTTCTCCGCTTCGGAGACGAGCGCCTTCTTCTCTTCCGGAACGCGGATGTCCTGGAAGCCGACGGTGACGCCGCCGCGGGTCGAATACGAGTAACCGAGCTTCTTGATGCGGTCAAGCGTTTCGCTGGTCTGCGTCGGACCGTGCTTTCTGTAGCACGCGTCGACGATCTTGCCCAGGTCCTTCTTCTTGACGAGCGAATCGATCTCGAGCTTGAACATATCGTCCGCGCAGTTTCTCTCGACAAAGCCGAGATCCTGCGGAAGCGCGTTGTTGAACAGCACGCGGCCGACGGAGGTGTCGCAGATCTTATAGATCGTTTCGCCCTGCCATTCGCGGCGGAGACGGATCTTGACCTTTGCCTGCAGCGCGACCTCGCCGGTCTGATACGCCATGATCGCTTCCTCTTCGGAGGAGAACGCCTTGCCTTCGCCCTTGACGCCGTCACGCTGCTGCGTCAGATAGTAGCAGCCCATGACCATGTCCTGCGTCGGGCAGACGACCGGCTTGCCGTCCTGCGGCTTCAGAATGTTGTTGGATGCAAGCATCAGGAAGCGTGCTTCCGCCTGCGCTTCGACCGAAAGCGGTACATGGACCGCCATCTGGTCGCCGTCGAAGTCCGCGTTGAATGCGGTACATACGAGCGGATGCAGCTTGATCGCGCGGCCCTCGACGAGGACCGGCTCAAACGCCTGAATGCCCAGACGGTGCAGCGTCGGCGCGCGGTTGAGCATGACGGGATGGTCCTTGATGACCTCCTCGAGCACGCCCCAGACCTCGGTCACGCCGCGTTCGACCATGCGCTTTGCGCCCTTGACGTTCTGCGCAAGACCGCCCTTGACGAGCTTCTTCATCACGAACGGCTTGAACAGCTCGAGCGCCATCTCCTTCGGGAGACCGCACTGATACATCTTCAGTTCCGGGCCGACGACGATAACCGAACGGCCGGAATAGTCGACGCGCTTGCCCAGAAGGTTCTGACGGAAACGTCCCTGCTTGCCGCGCAGCATGTCGGAAAGCGACTTTAAGGGGCGGTTGCCCGGACCCGTGACGGGGCGGGAACGGCGGCCGTTGTCGATCAGGGAGTCGACCGCTTCCTGCAGCATGCGCTTTTCGTTGCGGACGATGATATCCGGTGCGCGCAGCTCCAGAAGCCTCTTCAGACGGTTATTGCGGTTGATGACGCGGCGATAGAGATCGTTCAAATCGCTCGTCGCGAACCGTCCGCCGTCGAGCTGAACCATCGGGCGAAGCTCCGGCGGGATGACCGGCAGCACCGTGAGGATGATCCATTCGGGGCGGTTGCCGCTCTTCATGAACGCTTCAACGACTTCCAGACGCTTGACCGCGTTTGCGCGCTTCTGTCCGCCGCTGTGCTCGATCTCTGCGCGAAGCTCCTCGTCGAGCTTCTCAAGATCGATCTCGCAAAGGAGCTCGCGGATCGCCTCCGCACCCATGCCGGCACGGAACGATTTCTCGCCGAACTGCTCCTGATATTCACGGTAATCCTTGTCGGAGAGCACCTGCTTTTTGCGCAGCGTGGTCGTACCGGGATCGATGACGACGTACGACGCGAAATACAGAACGCTCTCGAGGTCCTTCGGGCTCATGTCCAGCAGCATCTTCATGCGGCACGGAATGCCCTTGAAGTACCAGATATGGGAAACGGGAACGGCAAGCTCGATGTGCCCCATGCGCTCACGGCGCACCTTGGCACGCGTGACTTCGACGCCGCACTTGTCGCAGACGATGCCCTTGTATCTGCCGCGCTTATAGCGTCCGCAGTGGCATTCCCAGTCCTTTGTCGGCCCGAAGATCCGTTCGCAGAACAGACCGTCCTTTTCGGGTTTCAGCGTGCGATAATTGATCGTTTCGGGTTTTTTGACCTCGCCGTGAGACCATTCGAGGATCTTTTCCGGGGAAGCCAGACCGATTTGCAGAGCATCAAATTCCGTTAAATCAAACATTTGCTGTCTCCTTTCGCACGTTATTCGGGATCGTCCTCGTCGCCGAGGTCCAGATCCATATCATCTCCGAGATCGAATTCGTCGTCGATCAGCATGCCGTCCATGTCGGAGCCTTCGTCGAAGTCGTCGCCGAAGTCGAGATCGTCGAGATCCTCGTCCTCCTCGTCCTCATCGGACATCGGCAGGTTCGGGGTATCCTCGAGACCGGAGATGTTGATATTGTCGGTGAAGCGGGTCTCTTCATCGTCGTCCTCGCCGATCTCGATCTCTTCGCGCGATTCGGAAAGAACGCGCATATCGAGACCCAGCGACTGCAGTTCCTTGATCAGGACCTTGAACGATTCGGGCACGCCGGAGGGCTTGACATTCTCGCCCTTGACGATGCTCTCATAGGTCTTGACACGGCCCACGACGTCGTCGGACTTGACGGTGAGGATCTCCTGCAGGGTGTTCGCCGCGCCGTACGCTTCGAGCGCCCAGACTTCCATCTCGCCGAAGCGCTGACCGCCGAACTGCGCCTTGCCGCCCAGCGGCTGCTGCGTGACGAGGCTGTACGGTCCCGTGGAACGCGCATGGATCTTGTCGTCGACGAGGTGATGGAGCTTCAGATAGTACATATAGCCGACCGAGACGCGGTTCTCGAACGGTTCGCCCGTTCTGCCGTCGTACAGGATCGTCTTGCCGTCCTCGTCGCAGCCCGCTTTCACAAGCAGTTCCTTGATGTCCTGCTCGGTTGCACCGTCGAAGACCGGCGTCGCAATCTCGATGCCGAGCTTCTTGCACGCCATGCCGAGGTGCAGCTCAAGGATCTGACCGATGTTCATACGGGACGGAACGCCGAGCGGATTCAGAACGATCTGCAGCGGTGTGCCGTCGGGCAGGAACGGCATATCCTCTTCGGGGAGGATGCGGGAGATAACGCCCTTGTTTCCGTGACGGCCTGCCATCTTGTCGCCGACGGAGATCTTGCGCTTCTGCGCAATGTACACGCGGACCATCTGATTCACGCCGGGGCTCAGCTCGTCCTTGTTTTCACGGGTGAAGATCTTGACGTCCACAACGACGCCGCCTTCGCCGTGCGGCACACGGAGAGATGTGTCGCGCACGTCGCGCGCCTTCTCGCCGAAGATCGCGCGCAGGAGGCGTTCCTCCGCCGTCAGTTCGGTCTCGCCCTTCGGGGTGACCTTGCCGACGAGGATGTCGCCCGAACGCACCTCCGCACCGGGGCGGATGATGCCGTTTTCGTCGAGCTGCGCAAGCGCGTCCTCGCCGATGTTCGGGATGTCGCGGGTAATCTCTTCCGGTCCGAGCTTCGTTTCACGCGCTTCGACCTCGTGCTCCTCGATGTGGATCGACGTGTAAACGTCCTCCTTGACGAGCTTTTCGGAGATCAGGACCGCGTCCTCGTAGTTGTAGCCTTCCCAGGTCATGAAGCCGATCAGGATGTTGCGGCCGAGTGCGATCTCGCCGCCCTGCGTGGATGCGCCGTCCGCAATGACGTCGCCCTTCTTCACGCGCTCGCCGTGCTCGACGATCGGGCGCTGATTCAGGCAGGTGCCCTGGTTGGAGCGGCAGAACTTCAGCAGCTTGTAGCGATAGGGAACGCCTGCGTCGCTCGTGATCACGATGGTATCCGCATCCACATAGGTGCAGGTGCCGTCGCACTGCGCGAGCACGGTGATGCCGGAGTCCGCAGCCGCCTTGTGCTCCATGCCGGTCGCCACGACGGGCGCTTCGGGTTTCAGAAGCGGAACCGCCTGACGCTGCATGTTGGAACCCATCAGCGCGCGGTTTGCGTCGTCGTTCTCAAGGAACGGGATCATCGCCGTTGCGACGGAAACCAGCTGCTTCGGGGAAACGTCGATGTAATCGACTTCATTGTTTTTGACTTCGATGATCTGGTCGAGCTGACGCGCAACCAGACGGTCGCGCTTGAACCAATGCGTGTTCTCGTCGATCGGTTCGTTTGCCTGCGCGACGATCGCGCCGTCCTCTTCATCCGCGGTGAGATACACGATCTCGTCCGTGACGATGCGGTTTTCCTTGTCGATCACGCGGTACGGCGCCTCGATGAAGCCGTACTCGTTGATGCGCGCATAGGTGGACAGCGAGTTGATAAGACCGATGTTCGGACCTTCAGGCGTCTCGATCGGGCACATTCTGCCGTAATGCGAATAGTGAACGTCGCGGACTTCGAACGTTGCGCGGTCGCGGTTCAAGCCGCCGGGGCCGAGCGCCGAAAGACGGCGCTTATGGGTCAGCTCGGAAAGCGGGTTCGTCTGATCCATGAACTGAGAAAGCTGCGAAGAACCGAAGAACTCCTTGATCGCGGCGGTGACCGGACGGATGTTGATCAGGTTCGACGGCATGACCACGTCCATGTCCTGCAGACCCATACGCTCGCGCACAACGCGCTCGAGACGCGTGAGACCCACGCGGATCTGATTCTGCAGAAGCTCGCCGACCGAACGGATGCGGCGGTTGCCGAGGTGGTCGATGTCATCCGTTTTGCCGATACCGTAGGGCAGGTCGATGAGATAGGAGATCGACGCAACCATATCGTCCGGAACGATGTGACGCGGAATCAGATCATCGTAATGCTCGCGCAGGAAATCCTTCAGTGCGTCGCCCTCTTTCCCCTTTTCCGCCGCTTCCTTCAGAAGCTCTTTGAGCGTGGGGATATGCACGTCCTCGTTGAGACCGGCTTCGATCGGCGCAAACGGCAGGAAGCTCGCCGCAGACGCGAAATGATTGCCGACGACCTTGACGCGGCCGTGCTCTTCGGTGTTGATCCAGACAGCGTTGATGCCTGCGTTCTGGATCGCCTCGGCGGTCGCCTTGTCGATCTTCTGCCCTTCTTCGACGAAGATCTCGCCCGTTTCCTCATCAATGACGGTCTCATCCGCGATCTGGTCACGGATACGCGCCTTCAAAGCGAGCTTTTTGTTATACTTGTAGCGACCGACGCGCGCCAGGTCATAGCGGTTGTCGAAGAACAGCCCATGCAGGAGATTGCGTGCGCTCTCTTCTGTCGGCGGCTCGCCGGGACGCTGTCTGCGGTAGATCTCGAAGAGACCGTCCACTTCGGAACGGTTCGGATCCTTTGCAAGCGTTGCGTCGAGACGTTCGTCGTTGCCGAGAAGATTGAGGATCTTTTCGTTCGTGCCGTAGCCGATGGCGCGCAGCAGCGACGTGATGAAGACCTTGCGCTGACGGTCGATCTTGACATACAGGATGCCGTTCGAATCGGTTTCGTACTCAAGCCATGCGCCGCGATTCGGGATGATCTGGCTCGAAAACAGCTGCTTGCCCATCTTATCCGTTGCGGCGGAATAGTATGCGCCCGGCGAACGGACAAGCTGCGAAACGATAACGCGCTCTGCGCCGTTGATGATAAACGTGCCCTGCGGCGTCATCAGCGGGAAATCGCCCATAAAGACCTCTTGCTGCTTGGTCTCGCGCGTTTCCGTATTGGTCAGGCGCGCGGTCACGCGGAGAGGCGCCGCGTAGTTCACGTCGCGGCTCTTGCTTTCTTCGATGGAGTACTTCGGCTTATCGAGATCGATCCGATAATCCACGAACTCCAAAACGAGTTTTCCGGAAAAGTCGACGATCGGCGAGATGTCGTTGAAGACTTCTCGGAGATCTTCTTTCAGGAAGTGGTAGTAGGAATTCTTCTGCACCTCAATGAGATCGGGCATTTCGAGAACTTCGGAAATGTGTGAAAAGCTCTTTCTTGTCCGCTTTCCCATCTTGACGTCATGCATCATTGCGTTCACTCCTTGCTGATGGTTTGTGATATTTCGGGCGTATCCCCCCGCCCGCGGAGGTGGCACATATTCCTTACCTCTCCTGTGTCTTTAGACCCGAAAACGACTTGCTTTATTTCAATCCGCTTAGCCTTTAGGGGCATATTACCACAGTATAGGCATCATAATGCAATATCGAATAATATCATCTTCAAATCAACCTGTCAAGCATAAAATTCATAAAAAGAAAATATTTTTTACTGACACGCGAATCACACGCATAAATTGGTATGGGCAAGCAAAAACATGTCCATACTCCGTACAGATCAAAGGAGGTGAAACCATGAAAGGAACCCATACGGGCTGGACAGAAGCGGAGGACGCGGCCCTGCTTTCCGCTGCGCTCGACGCGCGCAGGGAACGCCGTCCGCTGAAGACCGTGTTTGACTCGATCGCCGAGCGGACCGACCGGAAGCCGAACAGCGTCCGCAACCACTATTACACGCAGATCAAACCCGCCGAAAAAGCCGAACCCGCCTTCCTCCCCTTCTCCGAGGAGGAGACCGACCGTCTTCTGGAGACGGTGCTGCTTGCGCTCGGCAGCGGGCAGTCGGTGCGCGCCTGCACGCTGGACATGGCAAACGGCGACACACGACGCATGCTGCGCTATCAAAACAAGTACCGCGCGCTGCTGAAATCGCAGCCGGAGCGAGTGAAGCGCGTTCGGAGCATGCTGCTGCGGCAGGGACGTTCGGTGCCGGATCCGTTCGTGCGCGATCCGGACACGCCGCATGTCGGCCGCCCGCCGAAGGCTTCGGGAGAGCTGGAACGGAACATCCGCGCGCTGCTCGACACGCTGTGCCGGAACCTGCTTGCGCTGACACAGGGCGAAAATGCGGGCTGACGACAGCCGGGAATGCAAAAAGGAGGGGTCTCCTCCTTTTTTTGATCCGCCGGACGATTGAAAAACGCGCCGCGATCCGTTATAATAGGATCGGAAAGGGGTGAAACCGCCATGCTGATCTGGATCCTCATCTTGCTTTTGAGCGCCGGAACGACCGTATTCCTGTCGTTTGTGTTCGGTCCCTGCGCAACGTGGTGGCTCATTCTGCGCATCCCTCTGCTCTTCGCGGCGTCATGTATCGTATGGCTGCTTCTGTTTGCCGCAATCTTATCTCTGATCTCTCTTTTTATTAATAAGAAGAAGCCCGTCACGAAGGTGCACCACGGCATGCGCCGTTTCGTTGTCGAAACGATGGAACTGATTCTGCTGATCGGGCGGATCCGCGTACACGCCGAGGGGCTTGACCGCATCGACCGCAGCAAGCCGTTTTTGCTGGTCGCCAACCACCGTTCCATGATCGATCCGTTCCTTCCGCTGACGCTTTTAAAAGGAACCGAGATCGTCTATATCTGCAAACCCGAGATCCTCAACATGCCGATTGCCGGACGCTATGCGCACATCATGGGCTATCCGTTCATCGATCGGCAGAACAACCGGCAGGCGCTGAAAACGATCTTCCGCGCCGTCGATATCATCAGGGACGAGCACACCGCCGTCGGCATCTTCCCCGAGGGCACGCGCAACAAGACGGACGATCCGCTGCTGCCGCTGCACGCCGGATCCTTCGCGATCGCCAAGCGCGCGGGCGTACCGATCGTCGTCGCCGTCAACCGCAATACGCAGAAAGCGCTGAAACAGTTCATATGGCACGGCACAAAGGTCTCCTTCTCGGTCGTCGACGTGCTCCCGCCCGAACAGATCGAATCGCTCTCCACACAGGAGATCGCCGATCTGGTGCGCGAAAAGCTCGAAGCCGCGCTTCAGTAAGCAGGATTATCGCATAAAAGCGCCCGATCGGGCGCTTTTGTATGTTTGAAGCCGTTATTCGTCCGACGCGATCCGGTCCCGCACCAACTCCGCCACCGTGCAGATGAACTCGAAGTTGCTCGGGCGGTCCGAGAACGGAAAGATCTCCGTATGGATCCCGTCCGGATTCAGAAAGCCGACCCCGATTGCGTCCCGCATGGCGTGCTCGCCGCTGACAACATCGCAAAGGTCTTCGATTGCCGGAAGCACTTCGGCAGGCGACGCCGCCCCAAAGACGCGATCCTGCTCCGCGGCAAACCGCACGCCCTCGCACAGCGGCTCGAAGCCGACCAGATGCGGACCGATGCCCAGTCTCAGCAGCAGTTCTCCAATCATTCTGTGCGCATCCGCCGCGCGCCGATCGCCGCCGCGTACAGCGCGCCCGGCCTGTGAAAACAGCGTCGTTTCCCTCATGAAAATCATCCCCCTTCTGCATCTTCAGTTTGACGCAGAAGGAGGGATAATTCAACCGATGAAATATGAAGATTGACGGGAATTCCGTGAACAATTCGTGAACGGCGTCAGACGAGCCGTCCGGGATCCGGTTCGATGGGAACGCTCCGCGGATTCCGATCCGGCACGACCGTGACCGACATGCCGCTGCCGCCGAGCTTTTTCGCCTCGACCAGAACAAGCCTTGCGCGGGAACCGTGCATCAGAAGCTGCATCCGCTTGACGGAAAACCGCGCGGCGTCAAGCGCGCAGATCAGCGTCTGCAGCTGCTCCGCCGGGTAGCACGCCGTAAGCGTGCCGCCGTTTTTCAGCAGCAGAAACGCGGCGCCGCACCAATCGGAAAGCAGCGTGTCGTCCGCATGCCGCGCGACCGCGCGCCTGCCCGCATCGCCGGAGGTGAAGTACGGCGGGTTCATCAGCACGCGCGTAAACGTCCCGTGTCCGAGCACGGACGGCGCATCCTTTGCACAGAGCTCGAAAAACCGGATCGGCTGCCCGTTTCGCGCCGCGCTCTTTCTTGCAAGCACCAGCTGCGCTTCATCGACGTCGATCCCCGTATACTCGCCGCCCATGCGCGACTCGGCATACAGGCACAGCACGCCGTTTCCGGTGCCGAGATCGAGGACCCTGTCCTTCGGTCCGATCCGCGCAAAATGCACCAGCGCGATCGAATCCTCCGTAAAGCAGCCGAGCGCGGGATCCTGATAGATCCCGGTCTTCGGTTCGATCAGCCATTCCCAGCGTTCCATGCTATCCCTCCGGTACCAACGCGATATCCGCGTCCCCGGGCGTCGGCGCCGCAAGCGGCTGAATTCCGTCCGCCCCGTAGGACGCCAGCTCCGCGCCCGTGTAGTAATGCAGAAGGATTTCCCGGTAATCCGATCCGTGCTTTGCCATGCCGTTTGCGCCGTTCTGCGAAAGCCCGACGCCGTGTCCGTAGCCCTTGGTGTGGAACACGATCCCCTTCCTTGTCCACTCGATCGTGAACATCGTGCTCCTCAGTCCGAACAGGTTCCGCGCCTGCTTGCCGGTGATCGTTGTTTTGCCGAGCCGCAGCGTTTCCACGCGTCCGCTGTCGTACGCCTGGGCGATCGCGATCCCGTCCCGGACGTTCTCCGCATTGATCCCGCTTTCCGGATACTTCGCCGTGATCAGTTCGACGAGCGCGTCCGTGCCGAAATCCACATCCTCCTGCCGCATCGGATCCTCGTACGGACTCAGGACGCCGCGCAGATACGGCAGCGCGTTTGCATAGACGTGCTCGGAGTCCTCGGTCTGTCCGCCGGAACAGGCGTGATACAGCGCGTCGCACAGCTTACCGTTATAGACCAGCACCTCGCCCG
>JAZNHI010000029.1:0-19335 GCA_045576895.1 Clostridia bacterium
CGATGATCATACTGCGCTCCTTCCTTAAATTTATCTGAATTATAACACATACGGAACCGTTTTTCAACCGATTCCGCACGATCAGACCGAAATTCCTTTTATTCGCGATTCTTCAGTTCCGTACGACCTGGAACAGATAGAACTTCAGATAATCCGTCTCCGGCACGTTCCAGAGGATCGGATGGTCGGGCGCCTGCTGCCGCTGTTCGATCTGCCGGAGCTGCACGCCCGCGTCGAACGCGGCGCGCTCGAGCATGCGTTCAAAAAGCTCGGTCTGCATAAAGTGGCTGCAGGACGCCGTGGCAAGATAGCCGCCCGACGGCAGAAGCTTCAGCGCGGCGGAGTTGATCTCGCGGTAGCCGCGCTCCGCGCTGTTCACCGTCTTGCGCGATTTCGTGAACGCAGGCGGATCGAGGATGATCAGATCGTACGGCTTCTTTCCGGACGAAAGAAGCTCGGTAAGCAGATCGAATACGTCCGCGGTGACGAAGTCCATGCGATCGGATAGTCCGTTGCGTTCCGCATTCGCCTTCGCCATTTCGATCGCCGTCCCGGAGATGTCGACCGCGGTCACGTGCGCCGCGCCGCCCGCCGCCGCGTTCAGCGCGAACGAACCGGTATGCGTGAAACAGTCGAGCACGTTCCTGTCCTTTGCGATCCTTCTGAGCGCAAGGCGGTTGTATTTCTGATCGAGGAAAAAGCCTGTCTTCTGTCCGTTCTCGACGTCGACGAGATATTCGATGCCGTTCTCGACGATCGTCGTGACCGCGCTTTCGGGTGTCGGAAGATTCGGGATCGGAAACCAGCCCTTGCCCTGCTCCATGCCCTCGAGTGAGCGGATCGCGACATCGTTGCGCTCGTACACGCCCCGGATGCCTGCTCCGTCCGCGTTCAGCTCGTCGACGAGCAGCGGAAACAGAATGTGCTTGATCTGTTCGATGCCGATCGACAGCGTCTGCGTCACAAGGAGATCGCCGAACCGGTCGACGGTGAGTCCCGGGAACGCGTCCGCCTCGCCGAAAATCACGCGGCAGCAGCTTCGGTCCTCGCCCATGACCGTCTTGCGGTAGTCCCACGCATAACGGATGCGGCGGCGCCAGAAGGCTTCGTCGAACCGGTCGTTCGCATTGCGCGAAACGAGACGGATACGGATCTTGGACCGGAGGCTCAGAAAGCCCGTACCGAGATACTTGCCCTTTTCGGAGATCGCGTCGACCAGCGCGCCGTTTTCCGGATCGCCCTCGACGGAGAGGACCTCCGCCTCATAGATCCACGGATGCCCGCCTTCGACCCAGCGTGTCCCCTTTGCGGTGATCGTGCATTTCGGAAACTCCCGTTGTGTTTTCATACGCTGCCCTGCCTTTTTGGTTCTTTGTACAAAGTATAACACATCGGCGCGCATTCCTCAACGCGTTTTTACGCATGATTTGCGGAAAGTGCCGCATATATGTATTCGGGCGTCTTTGCCGACGAATACTTCTGTTTTTTTGTCGAACCGGTTGCGTCGGAAATTTCCATTTGTTATACTGTTCCGGGAATGTGTGCCATGGGGAGGAACGAATCATGAAGCTTGAATGGATGGGCGAACACCGCGACGTCGTGGAAGCGTTGATCCACTACTGCAACATCTACGCAGGCGTCTACCGCATCGAGAAGATGGAGTTTCGAGGAATCACCTATTCCTATGCGCAGATTCAGGTTCTGGAATACCTGCTGGAGAACGAGGAGCGCAATGAAAACATGTCTTCGATCGCGCACCGTCTCGGCATCACGCGCAGCAATTTCACAAAGATCATCAACCGTCTCGAAGCAAAGGGACTGGTCGAGCGCGTCCGCATGCCGGGCAGCCGCCGCGATCTGAGCGTCTGCGTCAACGAGCTCGGCAGAACACTCTATGAGGACTATGTGAAAGGCGTACTGAAGCGGCACTTTACGCCGATGTTCCGCGATCTCGACAAGCTCAGTCCCGAATCCCGCGCGATCGTGCGCGACGCGCTGATGGACGCCATGGGCGGCAGTCGGACACAGAACAAGCCGAAATCCGAATAAAACGATCATATGTAAAAACGACCCGTTTCCGGGTCGTTTTTCGGTTGTACCGATCAAAGGATATAGTCGGTGATGCAGTCGTACCAGTGCACGTAGGTTTCGCCGTCGAGAGTGATGCGCTCGTTTTCGGGCAGCAGTTCGGTCCAGAGGCGCTTGTAGCTTTCCTGCATCCAGTCGTTCCGGTTGAAGCGGCGCCAGAGCACCGTTCTGCCGTTCCGATCGAGATACTGCTCGGTCAACACGCCCTCCTCATACGCGCCCGCGTCGATCACGCAGATCGTGTCATAGGTCTTTCCGTTGATCTGAACCTCGTACCGTCCGACGACGTCCAGCATGAACGGCTGTTTCGCGGTCGTGACCGCGCTCCCCTGTTTTCGGATGACGCCCTTCGGCGCGATGTGCGTTTCGTTTCCGCAGTTGTCCTTGCCGAAGCCCCAGTTATCCAGGAATCCGTCGCCGTCGAGGAAGGTGTAAAGCTTCTTCACGCCGTCCTCCTCGTGGCACTCCGCCAGATAGCGGCAGTGCGTGTCCGTGAGCTGCGCGACGAACCGGCGCTTTGCGACGTCCGCGCCGTCGATTCTGTTGCAGTCCATCGGATCGTACTCGGCCGCTTTGATCTCAACGCCTTCGATCCCGTGGACCTCCGCACGACCCGTGACCTCCAGATCGCACTGTTCGGTGCGCTTGCGCTTCGGAAAATCGTACATTGCCCAGCTGCACGTTTCGCCGGGCTTCGGTACGATAAACCAGCCCATGAGTTCTTCCCAGCAGACCGCGAACGGTTCGCCTTCGACTTCTTTGATCTGATAATCCGGAATAAATTCCGGCATAAGCTTTCGATTGTTCTTCATCACAGTTTCTCCTTTCGGTTTTTCGGGGTACAGCGTTCTGAACTGCTGTTTTGCGTGGAACAGACGGCTTTTGACGGTCCCGACGGGAATCCCGAGCCGCGCCGCGATCTCCGCCTGCGGTAGATCTTTGAAATAGCTGAGATACAGGATCTGCCGGTCCGTATCGCCGAGCGCTTCGAGCGTTTCGGAAACGACCGTTTTCACCGTGACGCCGTGCAACCCGACGGTCAGCCCCGTTTCGTCGAGCGATTCCAGCGGGATCTCCATGCGCTTTGCCTTGGTCCGGAAATAGTCGTTGCACTTGTTCCGGGCGATGCCGAGGATCCACGGCTTGAACGCCGCTTCGCTGCTGACCGTGTCCCGGTTCCGGTACGCCGCCGCAAGGACCTCCTGCAGGAGATCCTCCGCATCCGGAAGATTTCCGATGCGGAATTTCACAAAGCGCTCCAGTGGCGGCAGATGCGCCGTGAGGAGCGTTTCAAAGTCGGTCATGTTCTCACCTCTTTTCCTTTGCTTTGAGGACGTCTTCACCTATTAAGTCGCAAAAGAAAGCCGAAAGGTTCACGAAAGAGAAAAAAATATTTTTGGGCTCGTCCGCCGAAGCGTCGAAACGGTTGTGCCGCAGACGGATCACAGCGCGTCCTTGGGACAGTTTTTGACGCATTCCATGCAGAGGATGCACTCCGTCCCGTTCTCGCGCTTTCTCGAATTGTCGGTCACGTCGACGTTCATCGGGCAGACGCGCTTGCATTTGCCGCAGGAGACGCACTTCTCCTTGTCGCACCTGACGCGGAACAGCGAAAAATAGCTCATCGGCTTCAGAAAGACCGTGATCGGGCAGATATACTTGCAAAACGCGCGGTTATCCCTGAACGCAAACGCAAGCGCGATGCCGACGCCGTAATAGACGAGATTGCCGATGAGAAACGCCCAGAACATGATGCGTTCGATGTTCCCGACCTTCGCAAGGAACAGCGCGGCGACGAAGATCAGCGAAGCCGCAAACGTGATATACCGGATCCAGCCGAGCTTTTTCCGCGGCTTCTGCGGGACCTTGTACGGCAGAAAATCAAGTACCATTGCGGTCCAGCAGGCATAGCCGCACCAGCCGCGCCCGAAGATCAGGGGTCCGAAGATCTTTGCGACGGCGTAGTGAATGGTCGCCGCCTCGAACACGCCGGTGAACAGATAGTACCAAAAGCCTTCGATCTGCATGTTCTCGCCCTTGATGAAGCCGAGATAGACGAGCATATAGAGCCCGACGAGCAGTTGCACAACGCGTCGCGCGTGCTTGTATTTCCGTATATAGAGGAAGATGCCGAGCGCGATCGAGATGCCGATATAGCTGAAATTGAACAGATAGAACAGGTTGTGTTTGGTCAGCCAAAGCGTGATCGCCACGGCTTCGAAGATTACAAAGATCAGGATGGGATGCAGGTATTTCTTTACGGTATTCATAACGGTGCCCCTCGGAAAACTGTTGATGATATCATACCATGAAACGCGTCGGAACGCAACGGGGCGCGGAAAAGCGGATATCAAAGGACAGCAGGGCAAACATGAATTATCGGCGTATCATAATGCCTTTCATATACTGCGTTTCATTATGTGTCCGATATACTTCCGTTTTCTCTTCTTCCGTGCAGCCAATCAGTATCTTGATTTCCGAATCCCGCTTCATTAAATCAACAATACACATGACGGCGTCGATCTTCCTGTCACCGCTTCCGACCCATACATCAATTCCTGCGCCATCCATAGAAGCGGTGTTTTTCAGATATCCGTAATCGACCTTATAAATGAAATCCGGAAATCTCGGATGCGCGGATCCTTTGGGTCTGTCGATCACGATTTCCGAATTGCTTACCAATTCATCCAACGTATTCCAAAAAGCGACATTATACTCATTCATTTTTGCGTCCTCTGATTTGGTTGAAAACCCTTGTTGTGAACAACTATCCATGAAACCATTCTTCTCAAAATCGATGTAAACTGTGATTGAATGATCTCATTCTTCGTCCATATTCTTTTTCACCGTCTTGCAGGAAGCTACCAGCACGACTCGTATCGAGGCGCATTGCTCGTTCAGAGATTGATACAAGGGTTCTTCGATATAGTTTATGCGGTGCAGCAATTCCAGCCAATAGCCGGTCTCGCTCGCTTCTTTCAATGCAATCTCCAGTTTGGAAATGAAATCCTTTTTGCCCTGCGCGTAATTGGCTTCATAAATATTGGCGCCGATGGATGTCCCGGAACGTCCTATTTGATTTGCGATGACGGACTCATGTTTTGCTTTCAGGTCTTTTGCAAGAGCGATGATCCGAACGGAGAAGTCCATGGATAACTCTGCAAGCTTATTTTCTTTCATAAACCCTCCTGTCGTTTGTCTGAATCAAGTATAAAGTAAAATAATACGAACGTCAATGATGTCGGCGCTTTGCGCCTAATGATGCTTCTTCGCTTACGCTCCGAAATGATGCGGATCGCTGCGCGATCCATGATGCGATGTTTGCCCGCCAT
This sequence comes from Clostridia bacterium, assembly GCA_045576895.1. Lineage (GTDB taxonomy): Bacteria > Bacillota > Clostridia > Christensenellales > CAG-138 > UBA3792. The sequence continues at coordinate 5,421 of JAZNHI010000029.1, forward strand.
GTGCCGAAGGCACGCATCATTAGCGAAGCGTCATCATTGCCGCAGGCAACATCATTTGCCCGCAGGGCAATCATCATTCAAAAACGCGTGATTTGTTTACCAAATCACGCGTTTTTGTTGGAGCAGGTAACGGGACTCGAACCCGTGATCTCAGCTTGGAAGGCTAATGTGTTACCGCTACACTATACCTGCATGTGGTGCGGACGAAGAGACTTGAACTCATACGCCTATGGCACCGGAACCTAAATCCGGCGCGTCTGCCAATTCCGCCACGTCCGCCTGACTATCTGATGGTGACCCGTCGGGGATTCGAACCCCGGACACCTTGATTAAAAGTCAAGTGCTCTACCGACTGAGCTAACGGGTCATGGCTGGGGTGGCGCGATTTGAACGCACGAATGACGGAGTCAAAGTCCGTTGCCTTACCGCTTGGCTACACCCCAAAGTTGCTGTTGAGCCGGGTCTTTCGGCCCGGCTCACGAGCAATGGGGTGGATAGTGGGACTCGAACCCACGACCTCCAGAGCCACAATCTGGCATTCTAGCCAACTGAACTATATCCACCACGTACGCTCATCGCAAGGAATCCGCACCCCCGAGGCGTTTCCCCCGGGGATGCGCCGTTGGCGCGCCTGCAGGGATTCGAACCCGGGACCTACGGCTTAGAAGGCCGGTGCTCTATCCTGCTGAGCTACAGACGCATCGCAGTTCCGAATTCATATTCTAACAGACGAATCCGGTTCTGTCAAGATTATTTCGATTATTTCCCGCAGCACTTTTTATACTTCTTGCCGCTGCCGCAGGGACAGGGATCGTTTCTGCCGACCGTCGGCGGTGCGACGAAGACTTTTTCCGCGCGGTACTGCTTGGTAAGCTCCCTGCGCTGTTCCTCGGTGCGGACGTTCTCCCACTCCGGCAGGTTAAAGAGCCAGTCCGCCTTCGCGTTGTGCATGTTGATGTACAGCCGGTCGAAGTCGAAATCCAGCGTGATCTCGCTGTCCTCGGTGAGTGCCATGAGGTCCTTTTCGCCGTCCTTGAAGCTCGTGTTTGCGCCGTCCAGAAATCCCGTGAACGTGACCGGATCCATGTCGAACTGCGCCGCGACGTCCGAAAGCTTCCCGGAAAAGACCGTCTCGTGGTTTGCGAGGATCTTCTTGTAGTTCTGCTTCTCCGCCTCAAAGTAGGTGCTCCAGAAGGCGTCGTACGCTTCGCGCGTCTGCTGCGACTGCGCAACGTTTTGCCATGTTTCGTATAAACTCATAATCATTCCCCTTTCAGAAACGTTTCCGATTGTAACAGATAAGTATCATTTAAGCAAGCGTTTTTTTCGATCGTTTTCACGATATCGCGGTTCCACAGCAGCAGCGCGTCCTCCCCCGTATCCGTATAGTAGCGTTTGCGCCGTCCCTGCTGAAAGAAATCCATTTCGTCGTACATGCGCTGCGCAACCGTATTGTGCTCGCGGACCTCAAGCGTCATCATCTCCGCGCCGAACGATGCCGCCGCGCGCATCGCCGCGTGCAGAAGCTGCTTGCCGTATCCGTGACCGCGGAACGCCGGATGGATCGCAATGTTCGTGATGTGCGCTTCCTCAAACATCACCCACATGCCGCAGTAGCCGATGAGCTCGCCGTCCTTCTCGAGAACGGTATAGTGCGCGACGCGGTTCTTGAGCTCGCCCATCAGCGACCGGAACGACCAAGGCGTGCGGAACGACAGCACTTCGATCTCATAGACCGCCTTGACGTCGGCTTTCGTCATTGCCCGTGCTGTGATCATGCCTTCCACATCCGTTCCGCCTGCGAGAGCTTTAAGTAGAGCGGGGCGATCTCCTTCTCCCCCGTCCGCGCAGCCGCGATCCGCGCGACGTTCGCCGCGGAAGGCAGCTTCGGATCGTCCGTCGCCGTGCCGGTCATGCGGCAGTCTGCGGGAAGATCGGACGTGAATTCGGCGATCACGCAGGCGCAGGGCGGCGTAGCTGCCGCGCCGTTTTCATACACCGCGCCGTAGCCGTTGCCGTTGCGCGCGTCGATCAGCGCGCAGACTGTTTCGTTCCGGTACGGATATGCAAGCGTTTCCAATGCGTCGACCGCGACGACCGGCTTTTTGTGCGCAGCGCCCAAAGCGTTTGCCATGCAGACGCCGATGCGCACGCCGGTGAACGAGCCCGGTCCGACGTCCGCGGCAAACGCGTCCATATCGGCGGTGGAAAGTTCGTGTTCGCACAGCAGCGCTTCCGCGGCGGGAAGGACCGATTCGGCATGCCGCCGGTCGGTGTCGATCACGGTTTCATACACCTCGCCGTCGAGCAGCAGCGCAACGGACGCGACCGCGTCGGTCGTTTCAAATGCAAGAATCTTCACGAAAAACCTCCTCATACCGCTTGCCTTGCGGCTCGATCGCAACGGTGCGCGCGTTGACGCCGGAGCCCTCGATCAGAACGTCGAGTCGTTCCGCGGGCAGCGCTTCGGGCACAAGATTCGCCCATTCCATCAGGATCATTGCGTCCTCGGCAAGATAATCGTCGAACCCGATCGCAAAGAGCTCATCCGCGTCCGAAAGGCGGTACGCGTCGAAATGAAAGAGCTTCGGTTCGGTCGGGTACTCGCAGACGATCGTGAACGTCGGGCTGGACACATGTTCGATCCCGAACACCCGCGCCACGCCGCGTGCGAACACGGTCTTGCCCGCGCCGAGATCGCCGTACAGCGCAATGAATCCGTGCTTGCCGCAGCGCAAAGCGACGTTCTCGCCAAGCGCAAGCATTTCGGCTTCGGTTTCAATCGTGCGGCGCATCAGAACAGCTTCCTTTCCAAAAGTTCCGCGGCAAAGTCGGCGTAGCAGTCATTCTCGATCGCGGTGCGCGCGTCCTCCATAAGCTTCAGCGAGAACCGCAGGTTGTGCATGGAAACGAGCTGCGCAGCAAGGATCTCGTCCGCCTTGATGAGATGACGGATGTACGCCCGCGTGAAGTTACGGCAGGCGTAGCAGTCGCAGCCCTCCTCGATCGGCGAGAAATCGTGCTCGAACGTTTTGTTCCGCAGCATGAGCCTGCCGCTGCGCGTCAGCGCAAGCCCGTTGCGCGCGGAACGCGTCTGCAGCACGCAGTCAAAAAGGTCGATCCCGCGCATAACGCCCTCCAAAAGACAGTCCGGACTGCCGACGCCCATGAGGTAGCGCGGCTTGTTTTCGGGCATGTAAGGACGGATCGTTTCGAGCATATCATACATGACGAGCTTCGGCTCGCCGACGGACAGACCGCCGATGCCGTAGCCGATGAAGTCCATCGACGCGAGCGTCTTTGCGCTTTCGATGCGCAGATCGGGATACACGCTGCCCTGCACGATGCCGAACAGCGCCTGATCGGGACGCGTGTGCGCCTTCTGACAGCGCTCCGCCCAGCGGTGCGTGCGGTCCATTGCCCGGACGGCGTACGCGTGATCCTTATGCGGATCGGCGCATTCGTCGAAGCACATGGCGATGTCCGCGCCGAGCGCTTCTTCGATCTCCATGACCTTCTCCGGCGTAAAGAAATGCTTGCTGCCGTCGATGTGCGAGCGGAACATGACGCCGTCCTCGCGGATGTCGTTGATGCCGGCAAGGCTGAACACCTGGAACCCGCCGCTGTCGGTCAGGATCGGCTTGTCCCAGTGCATGAATTTGTGCAGTCCCCCCGCCTCCTTCACGAGCTCGTGACCCGGACGGAGATACAGGTGGTAGGTGTTGCTCAGGATGATCTGCGCCTTGACATCGTCGAGATCGCGCGGGGTCATCGCCTTGACCGTCGCCTGCGTGCCGACGGGCATGTACGCGGGCGTTTCGATCACGCCGTGCGGCGTAAAGAACCTGCCGCGGCGCGCGCCGGTGTGCTTGTCCACGTGTAACAATTCAAAACGAAACGATTGATCCATAATTCCCTCTTAGTGTAACAATTCAAAACGAAACGATTGATCCATAATTCCCTCTTATTCAATAAACATGGCGTCGCCGAACGAGAAGAAGCGATAGCGTTGCTCCACGGCGTAGCGGTACACTTCCAGCATCTCTTCGCGCGAACAGAGCGCAGACACCAGCATCAGAAGCGTTGATTCCGGCAGATGGAAGTTCGTGATCAGCGCGTCGACCGCCTTGAACCGATAGCCCGGCGTGATGAAGATGCTCGTTTCGCCGATACCCGGATGCACGACGCCCGCGTCGTCGGTGACGCTTTCGAGCGTGCGCGTCGTCGTCGTGCCGACGCAGACGATCCTGCCGCCCGCTTTTCGCACGCGGTTGATCGTGTCCGCCGCTTCCTGCGTGACCTCGTAGTGCTCGCTGTGCATGTGATGTTCCTCGACATTTTCGACCGAGACCGGACGGAACGTGCCGAGCCCCACGTGCAGCAGAACATCCACGATCGGGACACCCTTTGCGCGGATCTTCCCGAGAAGCTCGTCGGTAAAGTGCAGCCCCGCGGTCGGCGCAGCGGCGGAACCGAGCGTTTTACTGTAGACCGTCTGATAGCGTTCGCGGTCCTCGAGCCGTTCGGTTATGTACGGCGGAAGCGGCATCTGCCCCGCGCGGTCAAGCACCTCCTCAAAGATACCGTCATAGAGAAGCCGCACGCGTTTGCCGCCTTCGAGCGGAAGATCGCCGATCACCTCGACGGAAAGCTCGTCGTTTACGCGGTAGACAAGACCCGGCTTTGCGCGCTTGGCGGGCTTACAGAGGCATTCCCAGTCGTCGCCTTCGATGCGGCGCAGCAGCAGAAACTCCATCGAGCCGCCGGTCTCCTCCCGCACGCCGATGATGCGAGCGGGGATCACGCGTGTGTTGTTGCGCACAAGCACGTCGGTCGGACGGAGCTTATCGAGGATATCGGTAAACACGCCGTCCTCGATTTCGCGCGTGTCGCGATGATACGTCAAAAGCCGCGACGCGCTGCGCACCGCGGTCGGAGTCTGTGCAATCAGCTCCTTCGGGAGATCATAGTAAAAATCGCTGGTTTTCAATCGGACGCCTCTCCATACATTTTCGATGATATTATACATAGCAAACCGCAGGAAATCAAGTGCAACGGCTGAAACAAAAGAAAAAGGCATTGACATTCGGGTTTTGATTTGTTATAATGCGCAATGCGCGAGGAGATGTGTCCGAGTGGCTTAAGGAGGCGGTCTTGAAAACCGTTGACGTGAAAGCGTCCGTGGGTTCAAATCCTACCATCTCCGCCATTTTCTCGATATAGCACGCGGAAATACCCAAGTGGCTATAAGGGGCTCCCCTGCTAAGGGAGTAGACGGTCTGAAGCCGTGCGTGGGTTCAAATCCCACTTTCCGCGCCAAGTCGTCGCAAGTCTCACACGGCTTGCGACGACATTGTTTTTACAGGAGAAAAGCAGCCTTTGCCGGGCTGCTTTTCGTTCTTTCGGACTCAGTTGTTTTTCGGGATCGGGACCGTAAACGAGGTCAGCGGTTCGGTTGCGGTTTTGCTGATGTCGATCGATTCGCCGAGCTTCAGCGTGTACGACCAATCGTCCCTCGGTTCGGAGCCGTTTGCCGAAACGACCCGCTGCAGGAACAGATCGATCGTCACGGACGAGACGTCCGCATACTCCGACGGATAGATCGGCAGCAGCAGGTACACCGCATCGTTCGAGCCGTAGTTCATCCGCTCGAGCGGAACCGTTTCCCCGTTGATGCGGCAGACCGCGCAGGCGCCCTTGTCGATCTTAACGTCATCCATTGCCTGTATCAGGGAAGCCCTCTCCCATTCCGTCCACGACGGCGGCAGATCCTTGACGCCGATCGTGACATAGACACCGACCGGACGGTATTCGATCTTTGCGTCGAGCACGACGCCGTCGAGCGACAGAACGCGGTTCGTCATGCTGTACGTGAAGTCATCCGGTCCGCTCCACGTATGGACCGTAACGATATGCTCGCCGGACAGCGGGATCGAAACGTGCTGCGTTTCGGCTGCCGGTCGGCTTGCCGCCGCGTCGAAGGTGAAGGTGAAGTCGATGATCGCGATCGCCGCGCGGGTCGGCTGCATATCGTCGCAGCGCCCGTCGACCACATACAGCTGTTCCGTCATGGTAAGGATTCCGTCCTCGGGAAGCCGATCCTCGGGACGTGACAGGTCCGCCTGTGCCTGAACCAGGATGGCGCCGTCGTCAATCCGTTCAAATTGGCTTTCGCCGATCAGCGCGACCGTGTGCGGTTCGGCGTCACCTTCCGCAGTATAGGACGCTCCCTCGCAGGCGATCCACAGCTTCTGGTCTGTTTCTGTGTACCACTCGAACACTTCCGGTCGATCGGTTTCGATCCGAGTCGTGACATAGAGCTCCCTGCCGTCGAAGATCACGTCGCCGATCGTCGGCTTCAGGTTCTTGACCCACGCCCAGTCCGCTTCGTTGTACGGCGGCTGTCCCATGTATTCTCTCCATCCCGCGATCACGCCGTCTGTGTCGATCTCCGGCATCATGCGGATCGTGCAGGAGACGTCCGCTGGCTTTGCCGCTTTCAGCGCCTGTTCCACGTCCGGGATCGTCTCGCCGCTTTCCCTTCTCTGTTCCTCGACCTGATTGAGATAATTCGCCGGGGTGTAGTTTTGTCTTGCAAAGAACGACGTCGCAGCAGCAGCCGAGCCCACGGTCAGCAGCGCCGCCGCAACGGCAATCGCGATCGCCGTCCGCCGCGAGATGCGAATATGCTTCCGTTCTGTCGCAGAGCCCTGCGTCCTTTCGTCGATGCGTTCCTTTGCAGACGCTTTGTTCAGCAGCGTCTGCTGAAATACCGTGCGATATACTTCCGTTTCTTTCATATCAGTTTTCTCCGTTTCCTTGACGATCCTGCGAGGTCTCCATCATCGAACGCAGCGCGTTTCTTGCGCGGTGCAGACGCGTCTTGACCGTCTCCTTACTGACGCCGAGCTCCTTTGCTATCTCCGGGATTTTGTGCTCAAAGCCGTAGAACAGCGCGAACGTGCGGTAGGTCTCCTGCGGGAGCGCCTTTGCCGCGCGGAAGATCTCCTCCGCAAGCGCGCGGTCGATCACAACGTCCTCAAGCACCTCGTCGTCCGGTATGCGGTCTTCCTCCGCGTCATACACGACCCGCACGCGCTGCTGCTCCCGTTCCGCATAGCGCTTGATGATCTCGCGCTTCAGCATCTTCTTTAAGAATGCTTCCGGCGAAAGGATGTCCAGCCGTCCGTATCGCTCGATCCGCCGATAGAACTGCACATAGACGTCCTGCACGGCGTCCTCCGCGTCCGTCGGATCGCTGAGGTGCACGATCGCGTACTGCATCAGATTTGCGTAGGTCGATTCATAGACCCGATCGAAATAGGTTTGTTTCATCTTTTTCTCTTTCCGTAAGTACTTACACCCGTTAAGAGCAGAAAACCGATCGAAAGGTTACAGAAAAGGGCACGATCGCCCGTGCCCTTTCCGTATAACGGGATTCGCCGGTTATGTTCAATAATAAAACACCGCTTTGTATGCTTCGATCCCGTTCGCTCTTTCACGGATCACATCCGATGTTTGCAGCGTGATCTCCGTTTTGCTTCCCGCCCATTCGACGGTCAGGGTGAATGTATCACCAAGATCCGACGGCGAATATCCGACCATGCAGTACGCAAGCTTCTTCCCGTCCGAGCGAAGGTACGAATCCGTCGAAGTCAGCGGATCGATCTCGCCGATGTGCTTTAGCTCCGTTCCGTTGATGTACACCTTCGGCGGTTCGACCTCATCCGGGAATCCCTGCTCCGATTCGAACAGGATCCCGATCTCGCTCCACAGGGAATGCGTCTGAAATACAAGATCCGTGACGCGGACGTCGCCGAGCTTTTCATCGAACTGCCAGATCCAGTCCGCATCGTTATAGCAGGCGGAAAGCTCCATGCTCTCCCTGCGCCAAGCTTCATACTCGACGTCGCTTTGCGGAACGGTTGCTTTTCCCGTTCGCCATTCATAGCGGAACACAATGCCGAAAACGGAGATCAGCGATTCCTGCGGCAGCGAGTCTTCAACATACGGCAGATACGTGCAGTAGACGGCGCCGTCCGGGTTCTCGGCGTCGATGTTGCCGAGATACCAGAACTGACCGGTATGCCCGTCGATCACCGGCCAAAGCCCGCGGTCGTATCGGTCGTAAGCCAGTCTTCTCGGGTAGGTCTGCGGCTCCGGACTGCGTGCGATCGTGAAATAGAGGCAGTTGTCCTTGACCGCGATCTCCGTCAGAATATCGTTCTTTACCTGATATCCGATCGGCGTTCCCTGATCCGGAATCTGCTCCACGATATCCTTGTGCTCGTTCAGCGCATCCACGATCCCCTGCTGCAAGGTTTGATACGTCTTCTCCGTAAACGTATAGGTCAGCGTAAACGGCGCTCCGTTGACTTTTCCGGCGAACACAAACGTCGTACCAGGCCAGATGGGATTGCCGTCCTGCTTAAAGTATGCTTCGCCGCAATAGTGATTGTCCGCATAGATGAAGCTGTTGACTTGATACGCTTTCTTCGCGGGGTTGCCGTCGATCGACACGGTCAGTTCCGTAATCGTGCAGGGTGTGTCGCGCTTTGTACGATAGAAGAATTCCGCCGTGATCCCCTCGCTTCCGATATATCCGAATTCGGCAAGCTGCATCTCGCCGTCCGGCACCTCACACATAACGTCTTCTTTGGTCTGCATGACGTTGTCGAACAGAATCAGATGATTCGGCTGCCAGCCTTCGTGCCGCTCAATATCAAGCGGCTGTGTGACCGTATGGATCGTTTCGTCCAAGACGGCGTTCGTCTGTTCCTTGAACGCCTTGTTCCGCAGGACGGTTGCTGCGACGGCAACCGAGGAGAAAAGCAGGATCGCGGCTGCAACGAGCGCGATGATCAGGCGTTTCGGCATGCGGACGCGTACTTCCTTGCGCTTCGGAAGACGCGCAATGCGTCCATTGATGCGTTCCTCCAATGCGGTTCCGTCCAAAAGCGCGCATTCCAATGCGGCGCGATAGTATTTTCTGTCATTCATGTGCTGCACCTCCGTTCGAACAGGCTGTTCCCATCCGCTGTTTCAGGGTGTTCCTTGCGCGGAGCAGGCGGCTTTTGACCGCTTCCTTGCTGACGCCGAGCTCCGCCGCGATCTCCGACACCGACATCTCATAGCCGTAATACAGCACGAATGTGCGGTACATCTCCTTCGGCAGAGCTTTTGCGTTCCTTAAGATCTCCTCGGCAAGCGCGCGGTCCATTACGACGTCCTCGAACGGTTCCGCGGGAATGCGATCCTCCCGGATCTCGTCCACAAAGCGCAGACGGCGGCGCTCGCGCTCCTTATAGTTTTCAATGATCTCGTGTTTCAGCATCCGGATCAGAAACGCTTCCGGCGAGAGGATGTCGAAGTGTCCGTACCGCTCCACGCGCCGATAGAAATCGACGTATACGTTCTGCAGCGCGTCCTCGGCGTCCGTCGGGTCGTCCAGATGGACGATCGCGTATCGGATCAGCGATCGGTGCGTCTTTTCATACACCTGTTCAAAATAGCTCTTGTTCATATTCGTTTCTCTTTCTGTAAGCGCTTACACCCTCGTAGACCAAACCGGAAAGGATTTGGTTGCATCAATTCGATATAAAAAGCGCTTTCATAGGAAGATTCCGGAATAACCGGTTCTCTCCCTCCGTCACCTATCGGTCACCCTCCCTCGTCAGAGGGAGGTGGACTGCGCGATCGGTTGCAAAAAGAACACGATTTTCACCGTGTTCTTTCAGTATAGCGTTCTTTTTACGCGGATTCAAGCGGTCCGTCAGAAACCGAGCAGCGTCTTGTATTCCGGCACGTCGACGTACGCCGTTTCAAAATCCGACTTGTGCATCGTAAACGTCACGGAATCGCCGCGCCACGTGACCGTCACCTCGAACGTGTCCGGCAGCGTGCAGTATGCCGGGCAGTAAAGCCAGAACCCGTTCAGCTTTCCGCCGTTCTTGGAGCCGCCGTCGAAGTTGTCCGGCGATTGCACATAGCACGTCTCATTGACAAGCGTCGTACCGTTTACGGTCACGACCGGCTGGTTTCTGCGTCCATACTGCGCATCCTTGACGGGCTCGTCCGTTTCGAGAATGACGGCAAGCTGTCCCGCTGCGCTCTTGTTCAGATAGATCATTTCCTTGACCTTGAACGCGCCGCAGCTTGCTTCCGGCCTTGCCAAATAATCGTTCTGATGGTACTGTGCGGCAAGCTCCATGCTTTCCTTTCGCCACGCAAGGTATTCCGCTTCATCCTTCGGCGCAGTCACCTGCTTCGTCTTCCAGTTCACGCGGAATACGGTCCATTCAAACCCGATCAGCGATTCGTCCGGCATGTCGTCGCCGTAAGGATAATACGCATAATAGATGCCGTATCCGACGCCGTTTTCGTCCTCGGATCCGCTGACGAATTCGATGTTGCTCAGCATACCGTCGACGGTCATGAAAATGCCGTCATCATACGTATCGTAGGCGCCGCCGAGCGGATTGTTCGGATCGGAACGGTATTCCATGTCATTGTGCATGACCGCGTACAGGAAATGATCCTTCAGCGCGATCTCGTCGATCACCTCGCCGCGCATGGAAGCGTTGACCGGGATCGTGTCCTCGGGGACGCCTGACAGCACCTCGTTGATCCCCTCCAATAGATCAAGCTTTTCCGCACGCAGCGCTTCGTATGCTTCGCGGCTGAAATCATAGAACAGGGAGAACGGTTCGCCGTTCAGCGTTCCGGTGATCTCGAAGGTCGTTCCGGGCAGCAGCGGATTGCCGGTAAGCGCAAAGTACAGGCAAACATTGTCGCCGTTTTCGGGATGCCAGTCCTCCGCACGGAACGGTTCCGGCGTTGCGCGATATCTGCCATTGCGCTCCGCAACGACGTCCGAAACCGTGCGGATCGGCTCTCCGCCGTTGACGGAAAGGCGCAGGTTTTCGAGCGCGTACGGCTGCGGCTGCTTCGCGTTGATGTAAAGACGCGTCGAGAAATTGCCGTCTCCGGTATAGTCCGGACCGTAATTCGGCCACAGACTGAACAGCCGGATCGTAAACTCCCCGACCTTTTGGGAAACGTCGATGTTCGTGATCTTTTCGGGCTGCCAGTCGCCGTTTTCGTTCGTGTTGAATTCCGCCATGATGACGTACGGCGTGGGCTTCGCATAATCTGCCGTTTCCGCGGCGTCGCCCGATCCGTTGACGATCGACTGATAATTTGCGATCGTCATCTGCGCGTCGTCGCGGACCTCCTGCATGCGGGAGATCGCAACCGCAAACGCGGTGCCGACGGTCAAAAGCGTGATCAGGGCTGCAATCAGGATGATCATCTGTTTTCTACTGAACCTGCAGCTGACGGCGGGCTTCACGCTGTCCACCGGCAGTGCGGCGAGCGCGTCCTCCATCCGCGTGCGGTAGCCTTCCGGCACCGGCGGCAGAACAGATGCAAAGGGATTTTGTTTCTGGTTATTCTGCATGGGAAACCTCCTCGGCGGTTAAGATCTGCCGCATGCTCTTTCTTGCGCGGGAGAGGCGGGTTTTCACCGTGCCCTCCGGCTCGTTCAGGAAAGCGGCAATTTCGGAGATGCTGTAGCCTTCGGTATAGTACAGCGTGATACAGAGACGGCTCTCGGGAGAAAGCCGGGAAAACGCGGTCTTGAGGTCGAGTGCATCGAACGGTTCCTCACCGCTCTCCGGCATGTCCTCCAAAGGGATGACGCGCTTCTTTTGGCGCAGGATGACATAGCATTCGTTTTTCAGGATCCGTAATAGCCACGGGCGGAATTTGTCCCGGTCCCTGAGCCTGTCCAGCGAAACGTACGCCTGCTCCATTGCGTTCTGCGCGGCGTCCTGCGCATCGGCGTCGTTATTGAGAAGCGTGTACGCGATGCGGTACATGGTGTCCAGGAGCGGACGTACCTGCTGCGTGAACCAACGCTTGTCCTTCATTGTGTGCATGATTCGTCTCCTTTCGTTTCCGCCGCCGGCAGCGGGAATCGTTATTCTATCGTACACCTTATAGACGCACGGGAGCCCGGAAAGGTTGCATGCAAAATAAAAGGAACGCGAAATTTCGTGTTCCTTCGTGCTTCGGAAAGATCCTTCGCCGCTTTGCAGCTCAGGATGACACACGGCTTTACCGTCCTTTTCGTGATCGCCGTGCGTCCGGGTATTTCAGCCCGCGGGTTTGCACAGGCCGTTATTGTCAACGGTGCGTTCGCCTTCGGGCAGCAGTTCGGAGATCGTAACGAAGCGGTAGCCCTCGCTCTGCGCCTTCTCGATGAGCTGCGGGAGATAGGTTTCGATCCCGTTGCCGTTGTTGTGCGACAGGATGATGCTGCCCCCGGCGAGCTTCGGCAGAACGGCGTTCAGGATCGTTTCGGGGCTTCTGCCCTCCTTCCAGTCGACCGTATCGATGTTCCACTGCACGATCTCGTAGCCCATGTCGCGCACGGTGGAAACCACGGTGTCGTTGTACTCGCCGAACGGCGCGCGGAAGAGCTTGGTGCGGCTTCCCGTGAGGCGCTCGATCTCATCGTCGAGCGAGCTTAGCTCCGTTCGGATCTGCTCCGCCGAGATGCGGTTCATGTGCGGATGCGTCATCGAATGATTCCCGATCTCGTGTCCGCGGGCAGCGATCTCCTTCACCATGTCCGGGTACGCCTTCACCCATACGCCGCACAAAAAGAACGTCGCCTTGATCCCGTACCGGTCGAGCGTGTCCAGAATGAACTTCGTCTTGTCCGCATTCCACGCCGCATCGATCGTCAGCGCGATCGTTTTGTCCTCGCGCGAGACGCGATACACCGGCACCTGCCGCGACATCACCGGAATGGCGTTCAGTTCATAGGCGTCGATCGACGCCATCGTCGGCGCGGTCGGCTCCTCCTCCCGCTCCCTTGTCGCAAAATACACAGCAAAGCATACGCCGAGCAATAAAAGGCAAATGAGCGCGCCGATCCAGACGCGTTTGCTGATCACGATCACTTTCATATACATACCCTCCGATACCGAACTGTACGCAGGAGAGCTGGAGAATATGACGAAAAAAGCCGGGCCATGCCCGGCGCAGAGAGAATCTGTTTAATAAGAAAGGCGGCAGAAGCCGTTTTTGAGGGGAAGCGAAAAGGCGTTGCCGAAGACCCGATACTGCATGCTGTAAACAAGCTCGCCCGCAACGCCGCAGTCCGGCGGTACGGTGGCTTTCAGCACCTTTCCCGCGCGCCTTGCCGCTTCGTCGAGCAGCGCTTCGTATGCCTTCGGCGTGAATGCGAACAGTTCCGAAACCGTTCCGTCCCCGAGCACAATGAGATACCCGACCGGACGATCGCAGGAAAACGCGGTCAGCATGCAAAAGCCGTCCGCGCCGTAGTCCGAAAGCAGCGCATGAAGCTCCGCGTCGTTGCGGATCTGCATGCCGTTATAGTGCGGCAGAAGTGTATCGTACACCGCTCGCATCGAAGTGGTGTCCGTGCCCGTGCGGATCTCGTACGGTCCATGCGCGCGTTCCGGATCGGAGGCGATCAGCAGCGCGTCCGTGCCGTTTTCAAAACCGAGGGACGCATAGAGCGATTCCTCGACCGGATGCAGATAGCAGCAGGAGAAGCCCTTTGCCTCGGCGTCGTCGATCTGCATCGAAACGAGCCTGTGCATCAGTCCTCTGCCCCGGTACGCCGGCAGCGTGGACACGCCGGAGATCAGCAGCGCACGGTGTACGGTTCGTTCGACAAGGATCTTTGTGCTGCGTCCGAGCGTCATGGCGATCAGCCGGAAGTCGGAGGCCAAGCGGTCTTAGGAAGACAAGGATTTGGTTCAACTCCTTGGCTCACAGAACGACATGGCTACGATCCGACTTGGAGATCAGCAGCGCACGGTGTACGGTTCGTTCGACAAGGATCTTTGTGCTGCGTCCGAGCGTCATGGCGATCAGCCGG
>JAZNHI010000030.1:0-2917 GCA_045576895.1 Clostridia bacterium
ATCTCTTTTCTTTTTATGGTTATCGCGATAGGGACTCGAACGGGTGCGGCAGTGAATGGATGTCCGGTGGACATCCAGAGCCGCACCCCGACCAAGCGTGAGCGCGAATTCGAGTCCCTGAGGGGGTACCAAAGGAAAAGAGATGCCATCTGGTATCTCTTTTCTTTTTATGGTTATCGCGATAGGGACTCGAACGGGTGCGGCAGTGAATGGATGTCCGGTGGACATCCAGAGCCGCACCCCGACCAAGCGTGAGCGCGAATTCGAGTCCCTGAGGGATGCTGAATCAGCCCCAAACAGCATCAGTCCATATTTCCCTGCGGCTGATGTTCATTATGGAATCCCTTGCTTTTTCCGGCAAAAACGATATAATAAAATCGTAGGAATTTAAGCTTCAGACATATATACGAGCTGGTTCCTTTTTCCTGAAGTATATATGGCATCAAGGTCAACAAATGATGGATCATCTTGTAAAATCAATATCACCATATGTGGGGAATGAGCCGTACCTACACCTTTGCTTCTCAGAAGAAAGCGTAAAAAAAGTATTGGTCTTTTTGCATCGCCTGCGCGATAGAGGCGTGCGTGTCTGGTACTTCGTTGGCAACACGGCGGATCGAAAAAAGCGTGAAGAGATCGAACGGCATATGCTCGGCGCACATATTACCGTCGTGTACCTGGATGATGCGTTCAGGAACGATCCTGTCGCAAAAAGCCGACTGTTGACCTGTCAGCGGAACGGACAGCATATCATATGCCTCAATACGGATGGAGGCGACAGCGGCCTTTCCATCGGTTTACACGCAAATGCATATGAAGTAAAACTGAGCCGCAACGCCTCGGCCGACGATGTGGAAAGCGCCCTTCTCCGCGCAAATGGTTTTTCACAGGAGCTGATCGGAGAGCCGGTAGACGATGAGAACCATAGACTTCGGATCATCATCAGGATAGTGATCGCGGTGATCGTTGTGTTGCTTCTTGTCGGCGTTCTGTGGTTTTTGCGGCATGGCCCCGACAAGCAGCAGGAAACGATCGTCCAGACGGACACGGTCCTTTTTTCAAACGAGGCTTTGCGCGAAGCCGTTCGGGATGCACTCGAAGGCGGGAGCCTGACCGCCGAAAGGCTGTCGCAGATCACAACGTTACGACTTTCGATGGATCCGCTTCCTGACGATCTGTCCGATCTTGCGCTGCTGCCTGCGTTGGAAACCATAGAGATATCTCAAACGGCGGCGCAGGACGCATCCAGGCATCTCGAGCTTTTCAATTATACGATAGAGCTGTTCGGAGGTGCGTCCGAATGAGCGTTTTCTTTAAGCCATACGAGGGAAAACGTCCCTATGTGTTTATCAGCTATTCGCACCGGGATTCGGAAGCGGTTTTGGCTATCATTTCCGCGTTGAACGATCAGAAACTTCGACTGTGGTACGATGAGGGCATCCCCGCTGGCAGTGACTGGCCGAAGAATATTGAGCAGCATATGCGGGAATGCAGCGCCGTTCTGTTCTTCCTTTCCGAGACAGCCCTCGCGTCGCCGAACTGCTATTCGGAAATCAGGACCGCTGTTCAGTTGAACAAGCCGATCATGCTTATCCCGCTGGAAGGGATTACGCCGAAGGAAGGATGGAAAGGGCTGCTTTCGCATGCTTCCAGGTTGACCGAACAGGAAGGGAAGTCCTTGGCGGAAGGGATCCTTTCATGGAAAGTCCTGCGACGCTCCTTCTATCGCAAGTGGACTGATTCCTTCCGCAGAGAGTGGTTCGGCCTGGGCGCAGCCCTGCTTCTGCTCGCTGCAGCGACGATCGGTCTCGCCGCTCTTTTGAATGGGGATATCGATTTCGGAGGCGGCGAGCAAGTTTTAGCGACCGCCACACCTTCGCCTTCATCGACCGTGGCGCCGACCGCTACGACAACGCCCATCCCAACGCCGACCGTTGATCCGCGCGTTTTTCCGATCAAGTTTCCCGATGCTAAACAGGAGGAAGCGGTACGCAGCATTCTTGGAAAGAAGACGGGCGACGTGTTGCGCCCTGAGCTTGCGACGATCAAAGAGCTGTATTTTTGCGGGAACATGATTCTCGAAAAGACGGAGGATATCCGCTTTGCCGAAGACGGGACCGTCCGTGTCAACGGCGCGAAGGTCGTGACCGGCAAGGTGTCCGATCTGTCCGTGATCGGCTCGATGGTCTATCTGGAGCGGCTTGCGCTGATCGATCAGCCGATCAAAGATCTCTCCGCGCTGAACGATCTCGTTCTCCTGAAGGAGCTGTATCTTTCGGGCAACGCGAACTTGGATCTTTCAGCGCTGAAAGGGCTTTTGAGCCTTACGACTCTGCACATAGAGCACACGAACGTGCACGATCTGACCGTCCTTGAATCGCTGCCGTCACTCCGTACCGTAACCGTCAGCGCGGATATGCTGCCGCTTGACTGGAGCGAGGGCAAGCCCTTTCGGGTGATCCTGGTCCCTTGACCCGTGAAATCTGTACAGAAAGGAAATCACCATGGCAAAGCACACCCTGTACCCATTATTTGCGGCGGAGGACGAACATGCCATCCGGCCGATCCTCGAAGCGCTGAAGGAAAAAGGCTTTTCGATCGGTGAAGCGCACGCGCCGAAGAAGAACGGCACCGTTCTGTTCTTCCAGTCGAAGCATGTGACGGAAGAATCCCCGATCACCGACGCGTTCCTGCGCCTCGACGCGCAGAAGCTCGACGTCATTCCGGTCAATCTGGACGGATCGACCCCGCCCACGCTGATCGAGAATGCGATTATGGCAAGAAACGCGATCTTCGCCGAGCGTTATACGCTGCCGGAGCTCGTTGACCGCATTGCAGGCTCGCTGAAACAGCCCGTCGCGATCGCTTCAAAGCTGCGCAAGTGGATCATTGCCGCGGCAAGTCGGGTCGTAGCCAT
>JAZNHI010000031.1:0-14698 GCA_045576895.1 Clostridia bacterium
GAAGCGCGGGCGCGTATCACCCCGACCTGAAGCTCTTTGACATCGTCATCGGCATGGGCGCCTGCACGAATTCGAACTACGCCGCGCAGTTCAATCTGCCCGGCACGTTCGCGCCCATCGCGGATTTCGGGCTGGTACGCAAAGCGGTCGACGCCTGCGAGGCGATCGGCGCGCGGTACATGGTCGGCAACCTGATGAGCTCCGACGTGTTCTATGACGACGATCCCGAAGCGTGGAAACAGTGGCGCAAGATGGGCGTACTCGCGGCGGAGATGGAAGCTGCGGCGCTCTATATGAACGCGGCGCGCGCAGGCAAGAAGGCGCTTGCGATCGACACGATCAGCGACCACATCGGCACGCACGAGGAGACGACGCCGGAACAGCGGCAGACCGCGTTCGATCAGATGATCCGCGTGGCGCTGACCATCGCGGACTGATGAATCGCCCCCGGCGTCCCGTCGGGAAAAGAAAAAACGCGGGGATCAACTACCGCTCCGATGCCGACCTCCCTCTGTACAAAGGAGGCAAGAAACACAGGACCGTAGGGGCGGATATCATCCGCCCGCCGGGAAACATGCGAACGAATCATCGTTCCGCCCTGCTCCCGGCGTGTCATCCTGAGGAGCGCAGCGACGAAGGATCTTTTCAGATTCTTCGCTTACGCAAGATTCTTCGCTTACGCAAGATTCTTCGCTTACGCTCAGAATGACACATCCCCGGCGTCCCGCCGAAACCATACCAAGGAGGAATACCCCATGATCAAGCACATCGTTCTGTTCAAATTTGAGGACCCCGCGGTCAACATCCCGATCGTGCGGGATTTGCTCTATGCGCTTGTCGACAAGATCCCCGAGATCGTGCATATGCAGATCGGCGAGGACTTCCTGCACTCCGGCAGAAGCTACGACATGGCGCTTTTAGTCGACTTCAAATCCCGCGAGGATCTGGAGATCTACGACAAGAACCCCGATCACGCAAAGGCGCGCGTCTATATCCACGCGCACTGTCTCGAGAGCAAGACGGTCGATTTCGAGTACTGATGGGCGAATTCAAGGTCGTTTCCCCGTACGAGCCGCAGGGCGATCAGCCGCAGGCGATCGAAACGCTTACAAAGAGCATCGAAGCCGGCAATCCGCTGTCGGTCCTTCTGGGCGTCACGGGAAGCGGAAAAACCTATACCATGGCAAAGGTCATCGAGCGTGTGCAGAAGCCCACGCTCGTGCTTGCCCATAACAAAACGCTCGCCGCGCAGCTCTGCTCCGAGTTCAAGGAGCTGTTTCCGGACTCCGCGGTCGAGTTCTTTGTGTCGTACTACGACTACTATCAGCCCGAAGCGTATCTTCCCGCATCCGATACCTACATCGAAAAGACGATCGACGTGAACGACGAGATCGACAAGCTCCGCCACTCCGCGACCTGCGCGCTGAACGAGCGGAACGATGTCATCATCGTCGCGTCGGTGTCGTGCATCTACGGACTCGGCGATCCGAAGGAATACCTGAAGCTGTCCATTTCGCTCAGAGAAGGCATGGAGGTTGACCGCCGCGACGTCATGAAGCGGCTCATCGAAAACCAGTATCAGCGCAACGACATGGACTTTTCGCGCGGGACGTTCCGCGCGCACGGCGACACGCTCGACGTCTACCCCGTGAACTGGACGGACAAGGCGCTGCGCATCTCCTTCTTCGGCGACGAGGTCGAGCGCATTGCGGAGATCAACGTGCTCACCGGCGAGGTGATTTCCCGCCGCAGTCACGTCGCGATCTTCCCCGCATCGCACTACGCGACGGGTCAGGAAAAGATGCAGCAGGCGCTTAAAGAGATCGAAGCGGACATGGAGGTGCAGGAAAAGATGTTCCTCGACACCAACCGCCCGCTGGAGGCGGAGCGCATCCGTTCGCGCGTGCTGCACGACATCGAGATGATGCAGGAGATCGGCTTCTGCAGCGGCATCGAAAACTACTCGCGCTACTTTGACGGCAGAAAACCCGGCGAACCGCCGTTTACGCTGATCGACTATTTCCCCGAGGATTTTCTGATGTTCGTCGACGAAAGCCACGTCACGCTGCCGCAGGTCGGCGGCATGTTTCGCGGCGACCGCGCAAGAAAGGACGCGCTCGTGGAATACGGCTTCCGGCTGCCGAGCGCAAGGGACAACCGCCCGCTGACCTTCGACGAATTCATGGCGCGCGTGCCGCAGCTCGTCTGCGTGTCCGCAACGCCCGCACGGTTTGAGCTTTCCCGCGCGTCGGTCGTCGCCGAGCAGATCATTCGCCCGACGGGGCTCGTCGATCCGGAGGTCACGGTACGTCCCGTCAAGGGGCAGATCGACGACCTTCTGGGCGAAGTCCGCATGCAGGCGGAAAAGGGCTTCCGCACGCTCATCACGACGCTCACCAAGCGCATGGCGGAGGACCTGACCGAATACCTCGACCGCATGGGCGTGCGCGTGCGCTATATGCACAGCGACATCGACACGCTGGACCGCATGGAGATCATCCGCGATCTCAGATTAGGCGAGTTCGACGCGCTCGTCGGCATCAACCTTTTGCGCGAGGGGCTCGACCTTCCGGAGGTGGGTCTCGTCGCGATCTTAGACGCTGACAAGGAAGGCTTTCTGCGCAGCGAAACGAGCCTCATCCAGACCATCGGCAGAGCCGCGCGAAACGCCGAGGGACGCGTCATCCTGTATGCCGACAGCATCACGGAGTCGATGCGCCGCGCGATGGACGAGACCGCCCGCCGCCGCGCAAAGCAGATGGCGTACAACGCCGAACACGGCATCGTGCCCAAGACGATCCAGAAAAAGGTCTACGACACGCTGGTGATCTCGCGGCGCGAGGAGGAAAAGCCGGAAAATCTCACCGAATGGCAGAAGAAGGAGCGCATCGCCGTGCTGACCGAACAGATGCAGCAGGCGGCGCGCGAGCTCGAATTCGAGACCGCGGCAAAGCTCCGCGACGCGATCCTTGCCCTGAAGGGCGAAAAGGCGCAAAAGCGGAGCGAAATCAAGCCCGGTCAGATCGGCGCACACAAGCGCGCACGGGAGAAGACGCATAAGTAAAACGATTTGCAGGGAGGCATGTTCTGTGGAAAAAGAAAACCGCTTCGCATCATCGCCGGCATCCTGCTGATCGTCCTTGCCGTGATCAGAGTGTGGGCCTTGTTTCCGTCCTTTTTCGCGCTCATGAAGATCGACCACAAGGTCGGCGCCGGTTATTGGATCGGTTTCGGACAAAGCATCCTGACCGCATTCATCGGCGTCATGATCCTCGTTCGCGGATTCCGCGCTGCCGGCGTCACAGCGGTCGTCTATGCCGCGTCGGTGATCGCGATTGCCATCGGTTCCGTCAACGCTTCCTACCGGTATACGCTGACCCCGATCACGTCCGCAAGCACGGTCCTATTCTTGTGCACCGCGGTTCTTGTCACGGTGCTGATCTGTATCGGATTGTTTCTGCATGATCGCCGGTCTCTGTGGATGCTGATCGTTTCGGCAGTCTTGCTGCCCGTGATCCCGTTTCTGAATTCGGCGTCCTCAACCGCGCAGATGGAGTATCTCGGAACGATCAGCTATGCGGGCGAATGGTCGTTTTTTGCGCTCATCTTCGATTTTCTGAAATCGATTCCTCTTGCCGTCGCATGCCTTCTTTTGGGGCTGCACTTCGGCGCACAGGCGCGCAAGAAAGAAAACGCATAAGTGCTCCGCAAATTGTAAATTTTACAAAAAAATCGAAAAATAAAAAAAGGATTTTCGGAAGAAACGTCGTATATAATTATATTTAATTAAGAAGAATATTATTAAGAAGAATGTTATTAAGAAGAATATTCTTCTTAAGGAAAATGTAATTAAGAAGACTGTCTTCTTATCAAGAACGATCTTCTTTAACAACAGCAAAGAACGGGCTTTTTCATGAGCCCGTTCTTTTTTGCAATAAGAATAAAGTTTGCGATTCCCCTCCGAGCGGCGCCGGAACGCCGGCGGGCGGATGCGATCCGCCCCTACGGTATCCTTGCGCGCCGAAGGCGCATACCGTGCCGCAAGGCAAATCGCACACCCGTAGGGGAAGATCGTATCTTCCCGTTCCGCCGTGAATTGGCTCCGGCATGCATTGCGGCTGCGCCGCATGCCGGGTTCGCTTATTATTTCATCCGGAACACGGGGACCGCGTCGTCGAGCACGTCGCTTGCGGGCAGATACAGCCGCGTCGCGTCCTTTGCAAGACGGTAGTTATAGAAGATCAGCAGCACGCCGTCGTACCCCTTCGGCACCAGCACGCCCTCCTGCCACAAAAAGCGCAGCTCGCGGTCGAACCAGTCCTCTTCCTCGTACGGTCCGGTCTTCTGCCAGCACTGCACGCGCATGCCGTACCAGTCCGCCGCAAACGGCCGGAGTCCGTTTTCGTCCGCGCGCGCCGCCATCGAATCGTCGAGGATATAGAAATCGCCGTACGTCCACGCAGTCTGCGCGCCGTTCTTCCTTGCGTCGTCGCCCGCGAACACCAGCCGCACCGTCGCGATATGCCATTCGTACCCCTCGCGCGCGGGGAAATCCGCGTTGCCTTCGATCACCGTGTAATCGACGATCTCCGCCGTTCCGGTCACGTCGACGCCGTAATCCTCATAGGACGCGGTCGTGTACGGCACGGGCACGCCGACCTGCATTTCGTTCAGCGTGCGTTCGGCAAGCGCGGGCGCAAGCGGTTCGCCCTCCGTGAACCCGCAGCGCGTACAGGTCGCGCGGGTCTGATACGTCGGCTCCGTCATCACATGACCGAGCGGTTCGCCCTGCGTCGCTTCACAGCGCGCGCAGGTCTCCGGTTCCGTGCAGGTCGCGGGAAGCCATACGTGCCCGAGCGGTTCGCCGAGCCGTTCGCCGCAGCGGATGCAGACGGAAGGTTCCGTGCAGCTTGCCGCGCCGCCCTCATGTCCGAGCGGTTCGCCGCGCGTGCCGCCGCAGCGCGTGCACACCTCCGGTTCCGTACACGTCGCCGCCCGGTATTCGTGGTTGCCGAACGTACAGGTACAGAAGATCAGGATCGCCAACGCGACGGCAGCCGCCGCGCCGATTCCGACGCCGATCCACAGCAGGACCCGTTTCATGCGCACCGCTCCTTTCTTTTCCGGAATGTCTGTTTAGTGTATCATACGCACCCTTGAAATGCAAGTATACATCGCCGAAAGGCGTTCGCCGCGATTCGCGCGGAAAACAAAAAATCCCCCGTCCGGGGGGAGCAAAAACCGACGCTTACGCGTGGAACAGGATCAGCACAAAGAACGCCACCGGCACCGCGAAGCAGAAGCTGTCGATGCGGTCGATGAAGCCGCCGTGCCCCGGCAGCATGTCGGAAAAGTCCTTGATCCCCGCCTGCCGCTTGATGACCGAGGCGCAGAGGTCCCCGAGCTGTCCCGCGATCGTGCAGAAGAACGACGCGATCAGATACGCGTGCCACGGGATCGGCGCGGAATTCCGCAGGATCACCCACGCGAGCATGCCGAGCGCGGTGCCGAGCACCGTGCCGAACAGCGATCCTTCGACCGTCTTGTGCGGGCTGATCGACGGGCAGAGCTTGTGTCTGCCGAATGCGCGTCCGCAGAAATACGCGAACATGTCGCAGCCGGCGGCGGCGAACAGCGTGAGGAGCAGCACGGGCCAGAAGATCGTGTCCGGCTGCACGGACAGATAGCAGTATCCGAGCATGAACGCCGTCGGGTACAGGCAGATGATGCAGGAGCCGAGCACGTCGCGCATCGTGGTCTTCCGGAACAGCGCAGCCAGCAGCCCGAGCATGATCACGATGCACACCGCGGAGATGTGGAACACGGTCTCGTCCCGGAAATAAAACAGCACGCACAGCACCGCCGCAAGGATCCGCGCGATCCACGGCGAGGTCTCGAACTGCATGTGATTCAGCGCGTCGGACATTTCACGTGCGGTGAACCAGATCACGGCATAGAAGAAGCACAGACGCGTTTCCGGTCCGATCAGCATGCACGGAAAAAACACGGCGAGCAAAGACACGCCCGTAACGATCCGAACCAGCGTTCCGCTTTTTTTCCGCATGCCTCTCCCTCCTGATTTTTTACATTACGGACAGTATAGCACGGCTATCGCGATTTGTCAGCATCTTTTTTCCCGCAGCATTCGCCGCATGCCGAACAGTCCCCGCAGCACCCGCCGCGCCTTCTCCTGCGCACCGCAAAGAACACCGCCGATCCTGCGGCAAGCAGTACGGCGGCAAGGACGATCCAATCGACCGCGGTCACAGCCGGAACCCTCCGCCGATGAAGTGCACAAGAAACGCGACGACCCACGCCACGACGCACTGGAACAGCACGACGAGCGCCGCCCAGCCTCTGCCGAGCTCGCGCCGGATCGAGGCGATCGCCGCCACGCACGGCGTATACAGCAGGCAGAACGACAGAAACGACAGCGCGGCAAGCGGGGACAGCACGCTTTGAAGCGCCGCCTCCGAGCCGAACAGCACGTTGACCGTGGCGACCACGCTCTCCTTTGCCATGAAGCCGGAGATCAGCGCGGTGGACATCCGCCAGTCGCCGAAGCCGAGCGGCTTGAAGATCGGAGCGACGAAGCCCGCCACGACGGCAAGGATCGAATCGTGCTGATTTTCGACGATGTTCAGCCGGAAATCGAAGGTCTGCAAAAACCAGATCACGATCGTGGCGATCAGGATGACCGTGAACGCGCGCTCAAGGAAGTCCTTCGCCTTGTCCCAGAGAAGCCGCAGAACGTTCTTCACGCCCGGCAGGCGGTAGTTCGGCAGCTCCATGACGAACGGGACCGCCTCGCCGCGGAACAGCGTCCCCTTGGACAGCAGCGCAAACAGGATGCCGACGACGATCCCGAGCACGTACAGCCCGACCATGACGAGCGCGGCGTACTTCGGAAAGAATGCCGCGGAGAAGAACGCGTAGATCGGCAGCTTTGCCGAACAGCTCATAAACGGCGTCAGCAGGATCGTGAGCTTGCGGTCGCGCGCAGAGGGCAGTGTTCGGCTTGCCATGACGCCCGGCACCGTGCAGCCGAAGCCGATCAGCATCGGCACGATGCTTCTGCCCGAAAGCCCGATCCGGCGCAAAAGCTTATCCATGACGAACGCGACGCGCGCCATGTAGCCCGAATCCTCCAATAGCGAGAGGAAGAAGAACAGCACGATGATGATCGGCAGAAAGCTCAGCACGCTACCGATGCCCGTGAACACGCCCTTGATGATCAGCGAATGCAGCACGGGACTGACGTTCCAGCTTGTCAGCGCCCCGTCGACCAGGTCCGTCAGCGCGCCGATCCCCAGTTCGAGAAGCTTCTGCAGCCCTGCGCCGAGCACGTGGAAGGTCAGGAAGAACACCAGCCCCATGATGCCGATGAACACCGGGATCGCCGTCCATTTGCCGGTGAGCACCCGGTCGATGCGCACGCTGCGCTTATGCTCCCTGCTTTCGTGCGGCTTGACGACCGTTGCGTCGCAGAGCTTCTGAATGAACGAAAACCGCATGTCCGCAATGGCGGCGGCGCGGTCCAGTCCGCGCTCCTCCTCCATCTGCGTGATGATGTGCTCGACCATGTCGCGCTCGTTGTCGGAAAGCGCGAGCGCCTCGGTCACATAGGGATCGCCCTCAACGAGCTTGCTTGCCGCAAAGCGCAGCGGGATCTTCGCCTCCTCGGCATGGTCCTCGATGAGGTGCATAATGCCGTGCAGACACCGGTGCACCGCGCCGCCGTGCGCATCCCTGTCGCAGAAGTCCGTGCGGCTCGGCTTTTCCTGATACTGCGCAACGTGCATCGCATGGGAGACAAGCTCGTCGACGCCCTCGTTCTTTGCCGCGGAGATCGGGATGACCGGAATGCCGAGAAGCGATTCCATCTCGTTGATGCGGACCGAACCGCCGTTGCCGCGCACCTCGTCCATCATGTTCAGCGCAAGCACCATCGGCACGTCCAGCTCCATGAGCTGCATCGTGAGGTACAGGTTGCGTTCGATGTTCGTCGCGTCGACGATGTTGATGATGCCGGTGGGCTTCTCGTCGAGAATGAACCGGCGGGAAACGCGCTCCTCGTCGGAATACGGCGACAGCGAATAGATGCCCGGCAGGTCGGTGATCTCCGTGTTCGGATGGTTCCGGATCGCGCCGCCCTTGCGGTCCACGGTCACGCCCGGGAAATTGCCGACGTGCTGGTTCGATCCGGTGAGCTGGTTGAACAGCGTCGTTTTGCCGCAGTTCTGATTGCCCGCCAGCGCAAAGGTCAGCTTCGTGCCCTTTTTCAAGGGCGTTTCCGTTTCCTTGATGTGGAACCGTCCCGTTTCGCCGAGACCCGGGTGCTCCACCGCATGCCGACGCGGCTTCTTTGCGGCGCTCTCCTCCGCCTCCGCGGGACGCACCGCGATCTTTTCCGCGTCCGCAACGCGCAGCGTCAGCTCGTAGCCGTGGATCAGAAACTCCATCGGATCGCCCATCGGCGCGAGCTTCATAAGCGTCATCCGCACGCCCGGGATCACGCCCATATCCAGAAAATGCTGCCGCAATGCGCCCTCGCCGCCGACCGTTTCGACGATCGCCGATTCCGAAGGCTTCAGCTCCCGCAGCGTCATTGCCATCATTCCCCCTCCGTATCTCCTTCTCCAAAAGAAATCGCTGAGAGAATTATAGCCCAAACGCGCCGCGGATGCAAGGGATTATCCCGTCGAATCGGAATTTACCGCCGATTCGCGCAGGGGTTACGGTCCCCGCGCAGGCAAAAAAGGCGCCTCCGATCGGTTGATCGAAGACGCGGGGATCCCGGGCTCAGTTTCCTGCGGTCGCGGATGCGGACGGCGATGCGATCGGCTCGGTCGGCATGACCGGCGCGGCCGTCTCGGTCGTCTCGGTCGGCTCGGTCGTCATCTGCGGGGTCGCGGTGACGATCGGCTTCGGCGTTGCGCTTGCCGTGGGCATTGCGGTCGGCGCTTTGGTCGGCATCGACGCGCTTCCGCGAACGGAGCAGGTGCATCCGACGAGCCCGATCAGCAGCGCCAGCAGCGGGATCAAAAAGAATCGTTTCATGATACGCATCTCCTTTCGGTTCTTTTCGGATAGTCTTCCCCGACGCCGCGGCGGTTATACGCTTGCGGGACGGGAAAAACTGTGCTATACTGCCGGCATGAGAGCAAGCATCGAATTTGTGAAAAACGCGCTGAACGCGCTTCAAAAATCGCCGAACCGCGCGCTCGGTCAGAACTTCTGCATCGACGGCGAACGGCTTTCCGCCTGCGTCGATCGCATGACGGTGTACACGAGTGCGATCGAGATCGGTCCCGGGCTCGGCGGACTTACGGAGCTTCTGCTGCCGCGCTGCGAAACGCTGACCGCGATCGAAAAGGACGAGGCGATGGCGGCGTATCTTAAGGATTCGCTTCCCGATCCGAAGCTTTCGGTCGTGCACGGCGACGCGCTGAAATTCCGGTATGCGGACGTTCCCGCGCCGTTTTCGGTCGTCGGCAATCTGCCGTACTACATCACGACGCCGCTGTGCAGCGCGGTCCTGAAGGCGCTGCCCGCGTCGTTTTACTGCATGGTGCAGAAGGAGGCGGCGGACCGCTTTTTTGCCGCGCCGAAGGATCCGAACTACGGTCCGCTCTCGATCCTCGTTCAGCTGTATTATGACGCAAAGACGCTTGCCGCATTCCGGCCGGAGTGCTTTTATCCGAACCCCGACGTGCAGTCCGTCTTTGTCGGCATGACGAAACGGACCGACGCGCCCGACGTCGCCCCCTCTGCGCTCTTTTCGTTTGCAACGGGACTTCTGTCCATGCGCCGCAAAACGATCAAGAACAATCTGAAGCCGTACCAAAACGCCGCGGATGCGCTTACGGCGCTCGGCATTGCGCCGGACGTCCGCGCGGAAACGCTTCCGCCCGAAACGATCCTTGCGCTGTATCGCCTGCTTGCCTGAACGGTCCGGCGGGCGTCGATCCCGGCTGTTTCGCATTTTTACATCCGATTTTTCCCGATCCGCCGGAGCGTTTGCTCCGGTTTTTTCTTGACCGTACCGCTGCGTTTTCGTTCGCCCTCTGCGCGGACCGTTTCCGCCGCTGCTGCCTTGTCGGCACGATTCGACAGATTTCGATTGCACTTTTCCGAAAACTGTGTCATAATAAAAGACAGTGTTTTGAAAGAAAGGGGGCGCGTGCGATGAAACGGCTGCGGATCGCTGCTGTGCTTTTGATGCTGATCCTGCTGTTCGCCGCGTGCGGATCGGAGCCGTCCGAACAGGACGCGTACGCCGCAAAGCCGTCGGCGCCTGCCGCCGCGTCTGCGGACGAGGATACGGTCGTTCTGACGCCGCCGCCCACGCCTGCCGCCACCCTTCCACCCGCGCCGACGCTTCCGCCCACGCCGGTCCCGACGCCGGAGCCCACCGAGATCCCGGTCACCGATCCGATCATCACGCTAATCGACGGCGACGACGTGAACGTCACGGCGGATTTCACCTTCTCCGATCCGGGATTCTTTGCGGTAGACTGGCAGCGAAACAGCCTGACCGACCGCGTGACGGTCACGGGCGAGGTCGTTCCGTACCTGACCGGCACGTATGAGCTCCGCTATTCCGTACAGGACGACGACGGCAGAAGCACGACCGTCGTGCGGCGCGTGCACATCGTTCCGGCGGAGATGCCGGAGATCGTGATGCCGCCGGAAAAGACCGTCTATCTGACGTTCGACGACGGTCCCTGCGGGTACACCGAGGAGCTTCTGGACGTGCTGAAAAAGTACGACGCCAAGGCGACGTTCTTCATCATCGGCAACAAGGGCAGAACGGACGTGATCAAGCGCGCGTACGAGGAAGGACACAGCATCGGCGTGCATACGTACTGTCACGAATACAAGACGATCTATAAAAACGAACAGGCGTTCTTCAACGATTTTCTGAAAACGCAGGAGGTCATCAAGGAGGCGACCGGCTCCTATACGCGGATCTTCCGCTTCCCCGGCGGCAGCGGCAACACGGCGAGCCACCGCAACAAGGGCATCATGACGCGGCTCACGAAGATCATGGAGGACATGGGCTACCGGTACTTTGACTGGAACGTGACGGCGGGCGATTCCGGCAGCAAGGGCGCGTCCAGCTCGGAGCTCAGAGGCAGGGTCGTCGGCGGCCTGAAAAACCATCCGGACTATGCGGTGGTGCTGCAGCACGACATCCACCTGAACAGCGTCCGCGCCGTGGAGGGGATCCTCAAGTGGGGAAAGGAAAACGGCTACACCTTCCTTGCGCTCGATCTCACAAGTCCCGTCGTGCACTCCAAGGTCCAGAATTGAAGATCGAAAAAAGCCTCTTCCGAAATCCGGAAGGGGCTTTTTTGCTGTACGGTTCAGATGTGCGCGGGCTTGTGCACGGGCTGTTTCGGCGCGGCGATCCGTTCGCGCGCGGACTCAAAGAACTCCCTGACCTTCTCCGGGATGACGTCCAGCCCCTTGACGGCGCGGACGCCCTCGCAGCTTTCAAAGAACAGCGCGAGCGCGCCGGGTCCGACGTGCGCGCCGGTGACCGGCTCGTAATCGACGAGCAGGATGTCCTTCGGCGGGTGTTCCCCGTTTTTGATGAGATCGATCAGCATCTCGGCGTCCTCGCGGCATGCCGCGTGCGCAATGCCGATCGTCTGTTCCCCGGCGTTCACGACGTACTTTTCGTACTGCGACGCGAGCGCCTTCACGGAACGCTTGCGGCTTCTGACCGTGTCGAACGCGGAGATCTGCCCGTCCTCGCCGCCCTTCAGGATCGGCTTGATGCCGAGCACGGTGCCGACGATCGCGGAGAGATTACTTAGCCTTCCGCCGCGGCGCAGGAACAGCAGGTCGTTGACCGTGAACACGTTGAACATCCGTTCGGACAGCATCCGAAGCCGCTTCGCCGCCTCCTGCGTCGAAAGCCCCTCGTCGCGCATCTTTGCCGCGGCGACCGCCACAAGCCCTTCGCCGAGGGATGCGCCGCGCGTGTCGATGACCTCGATCGTGCGGTCCGGATAGCGTTCCAGAAGCATCTGCGCGCCGATCGAAGCCGACTGGCAGGAGCCGGAGATGCCGGAGGACATCGCGACGTAGATCACGTCCTTGCCCTCCTTTAAAAACGGTTCGAAGAAGTCCGCGTACTCCGCGGGGTTGATCTGGGTCGTTTTGACCTCGGTGTTTTTGAGAAGCGCATAGAACGCGTCGCCGTCGAACGATTCGGTGTCGAGGCAGGTGAACCGCTCGCCGTCGATAAAGTACGCGAACGGGATCATTTTGAGATCGTATTCCTTCACAAGCGGGGTGGGCAGGTTGCCGGACGTGTCGGTGACTGCGATAAACTGCATATAATACCTCCGATGATAAAACATAGACGGCAGGAAAAAATGATTCCCCGCCGCACCGTCAGCGTTATTATACCCGGATTTTGCCGGAATCTCAATCTACGTTCCCGGTTTTTTGCCCTACCAAACCGTTTCCGCACGATAGAACCGCAAAAATCCGCTCTACTCACGGTAGAATACACGCATTATTGTATGATTCTATAGCCGTTTATCGGTACACAGCACATTTCGGAGAATCGGCGAACAAGCTGTTCTGCCGCCTTGCAAAAGCGGAAAAACGCTGATATACTGAACATATCAAGGAAGCGGAGCGGAAGATGGAGCGTTTTGAAGGCGGAAAGATCAGCATCGTCGTTCCCGTGTACAACACGGAGGCGGCTCTTTCCGCATGCGTCGAAAGCCTCCTCGGACAGACGTACCGCGATCTGGAGCTGCTCTTTGTGGACGACGGCTCGACGGACGGCAGCGCCGCGCTGCTCGAAGCGTACGCCGGGCGGGACGACCGCATCCGCGTGATCCGGCAGCAGAACGGCGGCGTCTCCGCAGCGCGCAACACCGGGATCGACGCCGCGACGGGCGACTGGATCGGCTTTGTCGACTCGGACGATTCGGTCGAGCCGGACTACTGCGAAACGCTGCTTTCGGCGTTCTTCGCGCATCCGGAGATCGGCGTTTCCGTGTGCAACCGGTTCATCCACGGACACCCGAACGGACACGAGACCGGCGGCACGGCGGGCGCGGGCACGGTGCTTTCTCCGCGGGAAGCGATCCGCTGCGCGGTTTCGATCGGGCAAAGCTTTGAGGGCTATCTCTGGAACAAGCTGTTTCGCGCGGAGCTTTTCCGCGAAATGCAGAACGGCAAGCCGCGCTTCCGGCTCGATCCCGCGCTCTCGGTCTGCGAGGATCTGCTGCTGTGCATCGAGATCTTTGCGGCGGGACAGAGCGCGTTCTATACGGACCGCCCGCTGTATCACTACAATTACCGCGAGAGCGGCGCGCTGCGCACCCTCGACGAAAAGCGCATGAGCGAGTTTGCCGCGCGCAATCGCGTCGAGCGGATCGCCGCCTCGTTCGACGAAGCGCTGCTGCACGCGGCGGAGCTTTCGCGCGTGAAATCCGCGCTGAACCTGCTGTATGAGGCAAAGCGGCGGCACGATCCGGCTCTGGCGGCAAGGATGAAGCGGGAGGTCGATCAAAGGCTCGGCAGCCTTTTACGCGCACGGGATCTGCCGAAGGCGGAGCGGCTGAAGCTGCCCGTCCGGCGGATGTTCCCCGTATGGAGCATGCGCGCGTATCTCGGAAAACGGAGGAAAACGGATGGAAAGACCCGATAAAGATCTGGCGTTCATGCTGCGGTATGAGAACATCGCGTGGTACGAGGACGGCGCAGTCCGCATCCTCGACCGGCGCTGCTACCCGCGGCGCGTGGAATTTGTAACGTGCCGTACGCACGGCGAGGTCGCGCAGGCGATCGCGGACATGGTCACGCAGAGCGCGGGACCGTACCCGGCCGCCGCCATGGGCATGGCGCTTGCGGCATATGAATGCCGCGGGAAGACCGAAGCGGAGCAGCGCGCGTTTCTGCACGCAGCGGCGGACCGGATCAGCCATGCGCGTCCCACCACGGCAAAGCGCATGGAGCGCGTGTGTGAAACGATGCTCGAGGCGGCGGAGGCGGCGTGGCGAAACGGCGCGCCGGTCGACCTTGCGATCAAGGCCCGCGCGATCGAGGCGAACAACAGCCGCTATGAAAAGATCGACAGGATTGCGACGCACCTCGTCGATAAATTCCCGGACGACGGCACGATCCTGACGCAGTGCTTTGCGGAAACGATCGTCGGCATGATGCTGAAGGAAGCGGCGGCGCGCGGCAAGCGGCTCCGCATCTTCTGCCCCGAAACGCGACCGTATTTTCAGGGCGCAAGGCTCACCGCGACGGTGTGCTGCGAGATGGGCTTCGACGTGACGGTCATCACGGACAACATGCCGGCGTTCGTGATGCAGCGCGAGCACGTGGACGTGTTCACCTCGGCGGCGGACGCGATCACGCTCGACGGTCACGTGATCAACAAGGTCGGCACGTTCCAGATCGCGATCGCGGCAAAGTACCTCGGCGTGCCGTACTATGTGACGGGCGTGCCGGACACGGTGCACCGCTCGGCAAGCGACGTGAAGATCGAATTCCGCGATCCGTCGTTTGTGCTCGAGGCGATGGGCGTGAAGACGGCGCGTGACGGCGTGAAGGGCTATTATCCGGCGTTTGACGTGACGCCGCCGGAGCTGATCACGGGCGTTGTGACCGACAAGGGGATTTTAAGCCCGTACCGGCTTTCGGACTACGGCGACCGCGA
>JAZNHI010000032.1:0-10748 GCA_045576895.1 Clostridia bacterium
CTTGTCTTCCTAAGACCGCTTGGCCTCCGACTTGTCTCTGCCGAAGTAATCGGGATCGGCTTCCTCACCCTCGACCAGTTCCTTCTGCGCGTCGGTGAGCGCATCCCACGCCGCTTTCGCCGCTGCGCACTGCTCGTCGGTGTTCTCGTTGCGCTCCTGCACATAGATCGCGTCGATCAGCGCCGCGACTTTGTCCGCCGCTTCCTTGTCCGCCGCTGCGGTGTCGACCGGCTCAGCGGGCGCTTCGGTCGCTTCCGTCTCCGCAGGCGCGGCAGTCGGTTCCTCAGCGGGAACGACGGTTTCCGGCTTGCCGTTGCAAGCCGCCGCCATTGCAGCAAACATTGCGATCGCAAGAAGCAAAGCTACTGTCTTTTTCATGTTTGTATCCTCCTATTGATTTTTCCGGACGCACTCGTCCGCCTGATGTATGTGATGTTTCCACCAGCAAAATCAACGGCACGAAAAAAGCTCTTTACCGTGCGGCAAAGAGACTGCGTACAAAGTGCGCCCCGATAACGGAGCTACGGTACGATCAATCCCTCGTGATCCGGAAAATTACTTTTCCCGTACCCGCAGACGGCAGGTTTCCCGGCTTGCGGCATATGACGCTGTCGCCTTCCCGATTTCTCAGTGACTGCTGATGCGTGACAGCGCCGACCCGCATACGGTGACGAGTTCGCACAGGCATTGCACCTGTTTCCCTTTTACCCGCTGCCAAAAGCAGCGGCACCGACTGCGTCTATTCAATTCGACATCATTATAGATTCTTTTTCCCGTCCTGTCAATGCGCGCGCCGGAATATATCCGGGGGCGCACACAAAAACGGGACCGCGTTTTTTTGCCCGGTCCCGTTTTGATCACAGCCGATTGCGCTTATTCTTCGACGTTCTGCTTGAGGTCCTTGACCTGCTCGGCGATCTCGAGCACCTTTTCGTCGGTCAGGATGAACTTCTTGCGGAACCAGAGGATCGCGACGATGAGTCCGATGATCGGGATGACCGTCATCGTCATGCGAAGCTCCATCTTCTGCCCGATGGTGACGTTCGCCGCAAAATCCTTTGCCAGCTCCGCTTCTTCGGTTGCGCCCTCCTGCAGGTTGGCGATCGCAAGGCAGATGGACGCCGCAAACGCCGCCACGCCGCTGGCGAGCTTGACGACGAAGGTCTGCATCGAGAAGATGACCGACTCGTCGCTCGTGCCGTTTTTCAGAAGCCCGTAATCGACGCTGTTCGCAAGGAAGATCGTTGTCAGAATGCTCAGAAGTCCGTTTGCCGCAAAGATGAAGAACCCCGGCACAAAGAGCACAAACACGTTGTTCAGATTGAAGATCGCAAGCCCGAGCAGCGATACATAGCCGAAGATCGCCATCCCGAGGCAGACATAAAAGATCTTCGTGTTGCTGAATTTCAAGAGCTTCCGAAGCAGCGGGTACAGCAGCATCATCGAAAGGATCTGCACCGCGCCGCCGAAGGTGTTGAACAGCACGTAATCGTCGTGCCACCTGACGCCTCCGACGTCATACTTGAAGAAATAGATGACGAGGTTCGACGTGATATAGATCGCCGTGTTGATGAGCACGATCGCGACGACCGCCGCCATCGCCTGATCGTTCCGCAAGAGCGCTTTGAACATCTGCTTCACCGAAACGGTCTTCATCTCGGCGGTGGATTTTTCCTTGACAAAGACGCAGGTCAGGACCGTGAAGGCAATGAATACGATCGCAACGGCCAGGGCAAACCATTTGAACCCGACAAGCTCGACGTCGCTTTCGCCCGCGCCGAACAGTCTGCCGAGAAAGGGTACCGCCTTCATCGTGAGGATCGTGACGATCGCGCTGCCGACGCCCGCGCACGAACGCGCCAGCGTGGTGAGATTCTCGCGCTCCTTGCCGCCCTCGGTGAACGCCGGGATCATCGACCAGTAGGGAATGTCCATCATCGTATAGGTCACGCCCCAGAGGATGTAGAAGATCGCCGCGTACGCAATGATGCCGCCCGGCTGATCGATCGACGGCGGACATGCGAACATCAGGTACAGCACGACCGCGTTCGTCAGCGTGCCGATGAAGAGCCACGGACGGAACTTGCCCCAACGCGTCTTGGTCTTTGCGACGATCACGCCCATCAGCGGATCGTTGAACGCGTCGAAGATCCTCGCGATAAGCAGGATCACGCCCATCGCGACCGTAATCGCGGTGCGGCCCGCCGTATCGAAGCGACTGCCGAGCACATCCTGAAAATAATACAGGACATAGCTTGCGGACAGCATATAGACCATGTCCTTGCCCACTGCGCCCAGACCGTAGGCGATCTTGCTGCGCAGCGGAAGTTTCTGTTTCTGCTCCATTGTGTTACCCCTTTCCTTTGACCGTTCCGTACCGGACGGATCGTCTGTGTTCAGTATACAACATCCGCGCAAAAAAGCGAAGAACTATTTTATCAAAAAAGACCCTCCGGTTTGTTCCGGAGAGTCTTTCGGACAGGGTTTTTTATTCTCTTCCCTCGATCGCGAGCTTCACGACCTCGTAGCCGCCGTTGTAGACGCCGAAGTTCTTGAGCTCCACGATGCGGCGATTGAGCTGACGCAGGATCGCCTTATCGTTGATCAGCGTGTCGATCATGTCGCACAGCGCCGCGGGCGTTTCGCACTCAAAGGTGGAGTCGCCCATCTCGCGCGCATAGATCGCGCCGTAGACCTCGTGACCGCCGATGTGCCGCATCATGAGCTTCGGCACCGGATAGAACGCAAGCTCGGATGGCTTCGTGATCAGCACGTCGCACTTGCGCATCAACAGGTTCGTGGAATACACCGCCTCGAAGATGTTGCTGTGGCAGAACACGGTCACGCCGCCTCTCGACGGGCCGTCCAGCGTATCCGCCCAGTCGCACAGGCCCTGATAGTCGTTGAAATGCATCTTGCATTCCTTCTCCAGCTCCGGCATCTGCTTCTTGAACGTCTCCCACATGGTGAGATGATCGCCGAAGTTGATCCAAAGCTCCGCCTTCTTTTCCTTGATGTACGGCATCAGATGCCGGAGCATCGCAAGGTACAGGTCGCCGCCCGCGCCCGCGCCTCCGACCGTCATCAGGAAGCGGATCGGCGCACCGGTGTCGAGACGCTCCACGCGCTTTGCGCAGTCGTGCTCGACGTTTTCGACGAGCTCATGGTCGATGTAGTGCCCGACCATCTTAAGATCCGCGTCCGGTATCGGCTTTAAGGGCGTCTTGGCAAAGCCGTTCAGCTTCTTGTAGCCGAGATAGGCGAACGGCGTCTGCACCGCGTGGATCGAACCCTCCGCCAGATGCAGACCCATCGGCCAGTTGTCCGGGATCGCGTTGACGACGTGCGTGAGCCCCGCGTGCACCGCGCCCTGGCTGGGCCACACGTGCGTACCGATGTACGGAACGTCCTTCGGAAGATCCGCATACAGCGGCGCCAAAAGCTCAGAGTTTTTTTGATCCGCGGCGTTATAGGTGATCTTCTTGAAGCCTTCGCTGTTCAGCGGCTCCCACACGAGCTTGTTGAACAGACCGATCTTCTGCGACAGCTTGGAGCCGGTCGAATAGAGATCGTTCTGGTGCCGGATCATCTTGGACCCGGTCGCGTCGAACGACGCAAGGTCCATCCACACCGGCGTGCGCCCGAGCGCCTGCGCGCAGGACGCGATCGCCATCGCAATGCGGTAGTGCCCGAAGCCCATGCGGATGTTGCCGACGATGACGGCGTTTTCCGGAAGCTCCAGGGACTTGTCGGCGAGAACAAGGTTTTGGATCCTGATCTCCTTGATCTCATCGATCGGCTGCAGTCCCAGATGATACTGCTTGTTCGTGTCGTCGCCGAACTTTTTCAGAAACTTCGCCTTGCTCTTTTCCGCCTTTTTGACGGTCTTTGCATCGATCGGATTGCCGAAAATGACGCTTGTTTTATCCATGGCAGACCTCGTTATTCGGGAAGGTTTTCCTTCTTGTGCGCTTCTTCGATGACGCCCATGACCTTCTTTTCCTTATAGAGTCCAAGGATCACTGCGCCGAGTACGCAGAACACGACCGCGACGATCGCGATGATGCGGAGACCGATCGGGGATGCAGTCAGGTCGTTGCTCTTGAGGTCCTGCGTGGTGCCGAGGATCGCCAGAGAGGTGAATACGAGCATTGCGAGCGCCTGGCCCCACTTCATAGCGAAGGTACGAGCTGCAAAGAACATGCCTTCGCGGTTTTCGCCGGTCTCGATGCCGTCCGCTTCCGCAACGTCAGCAACTATCGCCTGCGGAATGATGCCCAGAAGCGCCATCGGGAACGCTGCGATCACGCAGATCAAGATGCCGGGAAGCATACCGGTCAGGAACGGCAGTACGCCGATCAGCGCGGTGACGGTATATGCAAGCGCCAGACCGAGGAAGCCGGTGATGACGAGCTTCTTCTTACCGAACTTGCGCACGAGCGCGGAGACGAACGGATAGAAGCACGCGGAAAGAACGGTCATGCCGCCCATGAAGAGCATCGTGTTGCTCTCGTCGAGATTCATGGAGACCTTTACGAAGAACGGAAGACCCGTCTGGAACAGCGTGAGGCCGACCCAGTACATGATGTCGGACAGCGCGAACACGCGGAAGCTCTTATTCTTGAAGGTCGCCGCAAGGGATTTGAACATATTCGCTTCGGACGGCTTGGTGTCGACGAACTCCTTCTCCTTCAGTTTGAAGGTCGGGATCAGCATGCAGACGCATGCGATGACCGCCAGGACGATGAAGCAGATGCGGTAGCTCCAGTTGAAGCCGACCGCGCCTTTCAGCATGCCCGCAAACACGAACGGCGTGTACGCAAGCATCGTGCCCGCAAAGAACGTCAGGGAGATCGCCGTGGAAATAAACATACGGTCTTCCTGCGTTTTGCCGAACTCGGAGATCAGCGCGTTATACGGCGTGCAGTACATCGTCATGAACAGGTAGAACAGAATGACGAAGACGGAAATCCATGCAATGTTGATGCCGCTCTTGGAAAGATCCGGAACCGGTGCGCAGAACAGCAGAACCGTTACGACAGCCAGCGGGATCGCCGCGATGCGCATGAACGGAATACGTCTGCCCTTCGGGTTCTTGCTGCGGTCGGAAAGCGATGCAATGAGCGGGTCGGTAACTGCGTCGAACACACGGGAAAGCGCAGTAATGAGGCCGAGCACCGTCAGGATGCCCGCAATGACGAGACCGGACGGAATGAACTGGATTGCGCCTTCGTTTAAGTCGCCCGACGTCGGAAGATAGAAGGTTACAAACCAAGCGCCGATGATGCCGCTCAGGATGGACCAACCGAGCTGACCGATTGCGAAGATGACCATCTCTTTTTTGGTAAGTCTTCTGGTTTTCATGCTGTGAAAATACCCCCTTGTTCCTTGATAAACTTTTCCGTGCGCGAAACAAACCCCACGTGCGGAACGTTTACATACAGTATAATACATTCTTATGTAAAAGCAAAGTAAATTTTTTCATAAATATGCGGTTTTCTGACCGGCAAAAGCGGACCCCCGCAAAAGAGGTCCGTTGCCTGCCCCGTATGCGCCGCAGGCATCAATTCATCCGCGGAAAAGCGTTCCGCTTTTCTGCGTATCCACCTCATCCGGCGGGGCCTGCGGCGCCGTGGTATGTTCCGCAGGTGCGGAACGTGATATATCCCTTCCGGATGTGATATACGCCTGCGGCGTACGATATGTTCCCTGCGGGAACGTTCAGGAGGATTCTCCTGCCGGAGAATCTCGGATCGATTCCCCCTCATCCGGCTTACGCCACCTTGATGGTCTCACATGGTCGAAAACCACGCACTGTGTGGTTTTCTCCCTGTTCCATTCCGCTGCGCTTCATTACAGAGGTAGATCGCACGCTTCCCGCGCGTACCATCGACCCGCGCTTCCGATTCGCTTCTCCCCGCGACTTTCGGCGCTCATCTCCGCGCCCCCAAAGGAGAAGGCAAGGGCGCGCGCACTTTTCGCCAACGCACCGTAGTGGCGGATATCATCCGCCCGCCGCAACAGCGGAACGGGAAGATACGATCTTCCCCTACGGATTGCATGGCGTGCAGGGGAGACGGCAAAGCCCCCTTATCCCTTTGGCGCGTTGTCGAAATAATCCGCAAGCGGGATGCCGCCGACCGTGTAGGGCGCTGTGCCGTCAAGATACACCGTGATCCAGCGGTCGTCCTCGGTCAGAAACACGATCCGGTCCATGGATTCGTGCCATTCCCGCAGATGCAGGTATACGCCCGGTTCGAGCGTTGCGGGCTTGCCGTCGATCTCGCACGGCAGCGCGCGGACAAGGTGTAAAAGCGTGCCGTCCTTGATGTTGTCCTCCCGCTTGACGAACATAATCCTTTCGATCAGCGCGCTCGCCTGCAGCCATTCGTCCACGGGCTCGAGCGCTTCGCCTTTGACCTCGCGATAGCCGTACTTTGCGCCTAAAAGATCGGTCGGCGCGCCGAGCATCAGCTCCTGCTGTTCGCTGTCATTGAGGAAGCAGTAACCCTCGACCGTATGTCCGCAGACGAGCTCGCCGTTTTCGACGTGCAGCTCATAGGTCCTTTCCATTCCGTCCGCGCGCGTCGCGGATACCAGCAGGTTCACCCGCCCGTCGTTCGAATCAAGATCGATGAGGATCAGGCTGCCGGGGTCGGTCACGTCCTCGACGGTATAGAGGATCGCTTTCTCGTCGCTTGTGAATACCTGCGGCATCACCGGCAATTGGATCTCTTTGACTTTGGTTTGCGGCTTGATCACCTTGATCTGCATGCTGCGGCTTGTCTCATCCCAATACAGCTCGATCAATTCCTTCTCGCCGTCGCCGTCCAGATCGAACATGCAGAACGGCATGTCGCGCCAATTTGCAGACGTCTCGGTCCGCACCGGAAGAATCGGCTCCGCATACGGCAGGTCCGCCGCTTCATAGCTCGGAACAAAGGTGTATTCAAACGCCGACCGCTCGCCGTTGACGTGCGGCGCGCTCTCAAACGTCAGCGTTGTGCCGTCCAGCACCGCCCGGCGCACGTCGCCGGTCTTTTCGTCGGTCAGGACGATCGCGGGCTTGTCGCCCGGTTCGATGCGATAGGTATATCCCTCGTACCGGGTGCGGTCCTCGGTAAACGAAACGTGCTCCCCGTCCGGATCGAACGAAATCAGCAGCAGCTGATCATAGGCGGGGTCGGACATCAGCCCTTTACTGAAACTGTACCACGCGCCGTCGAACCGCCGTTCGACCGCCTTCTTCGTGTACCTGTTCCACTGCGGATCAAGCTCGCCCCAGTATTCGACTTGATAACCGGACACCATGTTTGTCAACACGATCACACCGTTTTCGATCGTCACGAGATACGGGACCGTCCACGGCTCATTCTTGGCAAAGACAAAATCGAGGCTCAATCCCGTATCCAAAAGGACGAAGTTCGCTGTTCCGTAGTCCATATTGAACGTGTTGCGGTAAGCAAGCGTTCCGTTGCGGTATACCGTGAACACAACCGTAAAGAGCCCGGAGGTCGGACCGAGCGAAAGTCTGCACGATTCAAGCTGTCCGTCGCCGTCGACGTCGCAGACCTCGACGTCCGTGAGCACGTTCAGGATATGCTCCGGATCGTCGACCTGATAAGCCGTTTCTCCGGATTCCGAGGACTCTGTCAGGAAAGGCGCAGGATTCGGCGTGCCGTTCAGCAGCCAGACAAGCTTTTCCGTATACGCCTCGTCAATCTCGTACCAATAACTCGAAAGCGGGTTGCGGAACGGAACGACCTCGACGTCAATGTCGTTATCCTCTATTTCGTAGGTATTCAGAATCAGCAACATCTCCTCGATCGTGACCCCGCGCATGCCGCCGATCTCGGCTTCCGTCTTATTGTCCGACCCGGCAAGCAACGCACAGGAATAGCCGTCATTGCTCATCTGCCACACATAGACCTTCAGCCCCTTCGATATATCAAGCCCGAAGTATTCGGGGTACTGCTTTTCCAATCGCTTGTATTCCTGCTGCAGTGCATCGACGGCGCTGTCCGGCATGCGGGAGAAGACCGGCGTAGGATTGATGCCGAAATCGTACTCCATGCGCAGCGTATCCGTCGCGGCGTCATAGACGATCTTCCACGGCGGCAGCGAAGACGTCACAACTGCACCCGTGTCCTCCTCGAAGGTAAACGTGTTTTCGTCAACGTGCAGCAGTCGATATGCCGTTCGTTCCGCTGCATCATCTGTAATCTTCACCGCGATCATGCTGCCGTCGTCGAAGATCTCCAGATACATCTTCCAACCAGTTTTCTCCGCACTGAAATCAGCTGCAAGCAGGTCAATTCCGGTCATCGTCCACTTGCCTGCAATGCTTCCCGTCACCCGCGAATACAGCTTGGTATTTCCGTTCGCCGTGACCGAAAGCGTATCTTTCGATTCGTCATAACGAGCCGTAAACGTGAAATCCGTTCCCGTAAGCGAGAAATGCAGCGTCCCGTCTTCCACGGTATAGGTGAGATTGCCCGTAAGCCCGGACAACGCTTTCGATCGTGCCGTACCGTCGTCCGTAATCCAGAGCGTATCGCCCTCCCCGCTTTTCCAGATACCTGCCGCATTCCGTTTTGCCGTTGCCGCAATCTCCGCGTCCGTCGTCTGTATTTCTGGGGTCACCGCGTCCGACATACGCGTAAAGATCAGCGCGCCGTCGCCGTCCGCGCCGGCAA
This sequence comes from Clostridia bacterium, assembly GCA_045576895.1. Classification (GTDB taxonomy): domain Bacteria; phylum Bacillota; class Clostridia; order Christensenellales; family CAG-138; genus UBA3792. The sequence continues at coordinate 8,697 of JAZNHI010000032.1, forward strand.
AGCGCAGCGTGTCCGTTTCCGGGTCGTATGTGCCGCTTGCGGGCAGCACCGGGATTTCTCCGCCCTCCGCCGTAAGTTCGATCGCGTTGTCGGCAAAGGTATACCGATAGACGTACTGTCCCTCCGCGCCGCCCGTGACGGTCTTCACCGTGTCGCTGCCGTCGTCGGAAAACGCCAGCTCCATCCAAAGTCCGATCTCTCCCGGATCGACCGCTTCGCCGTTTTGCCCGACTTCGGCGAGCGTCCACCTGCCGACCGGGAAATCCGCACGGTATCCGTCGGGATGGGTTGCGCCGTGTGTTTTCTGTACGTTCGGCAAAATGATTCCGAACACCGCGATCACGATGCAAAGCGCGGCAAGCACCGCCGCGGCGACGCCGTTGAAGATCTTTCCGAACGGAAATCTGCGCTTCGACCGTTCCGGAAGGACCGGCGCGGTCGGCGCCTCGTCCGCACTCCTTTGGTCGGCATTGAGCGCCCCGCCGATTTTCAGCGTGCCTGTGAGTCTGTCCGCAAACGACTGCGGCATCTCCGGAAAGAGACCTTTGCGAATCCTGTTTTGAATGCTCTTTTTCATTGCTGCGTCTCCTCCTCGGAAAGCTGTTTGCGAAGCGATTCCCGCGCGCGGGACAGTCTCGACCGGATCGTGCCGTCGCTGACCTCGCAGATCCTTGCGATCTCATGCGTCGAATAGCCGTCGTAATAATACAGGGCGATCGCGATCCGCTCGTCCGGCGAAAGCCTGTCGAACGCACGGTTCAGATCGAGGTCCGGGACCTCCATGTCATAGCCGAGATCTGTGTGCGCGTCAAGGTCGGAAACGGGCTTTTGCGAACGCCGGAAGTTCAGGCATTCGTTTTTCAGGATCCGGACCATCCATGTCCGGAAATACCGTTTTTCCTGCAGCGTGTCCAGATTGGCGTACGCCTTCAGAACCGCGTTCTGCGCGGCGTCCTCGCTGTCCGTCCGGTTCCGCAGGATCGCAAACGCGACGCGGAACAGCGTCGGCGCCATTGCTTCGATCTCCCTTGAGAACCATGCGTCCTCTGTTTTGTTTCTCACAAGCAAGCTCCCCTTTCGCTTGATGCCCTTCACTGTATTAGACACAGAAGCTTCAAAGATTGTTGCAGGAATTTGAAAAAAACTTTCACAAACAGAAACGGAGCGGAAAATGCCCTTCCGCCCCGCAGTTCCTGCTTAGCCGCGGACAAGCGTTCTGTCCGCATTCTGTTCCGTGCCGTCGACGTGCAGCCGCAACGTGTCCGAAAGCCGGTCGTAATACAGCACAAGCCGCGTGCCGTTCCGCTCGCCCGTGAGCTTCACGTAGCGCAGCGGGTTATCGTTTTCGCCCTCCGTGAACGCGTCCCGCGTCCACAGGATCGTTTCCACGCCGGTCTCCGTTTCGAGCCGTCCCGAAAGCGCGTGATCGAGCAGCAGACGAACGTCCTCGTCCTCCGTCTTCCACATGCCCGCAAGCACCGTTTCCTCCGTAACGGTCACGTCGACCGCGGCGGTCAACCCGTCGAGCGTCGCCTTGATCGTGCACGTGCCCGGCGACACCGCAATGATCATTTCATTCCGATCGTCGATCCACGCGATGACCTCGTCGGACGCGCTGACCTTGTATTTCAGGAGCTTCCGCGCCGCCGACGCAGGCTCGACCATGTGCGAGATGCGCCGCCCCTCGTCCATCTTCAGCGTCAGCGTCGTTTCGGACAGCGTCAGCGATTCCGCGGGACGAGTGCGCACCAGAAGAAACAGCCCGACCGCCTGCGCCGCCGCGAATGCGCCAAGCGCAAGGATGACAAGGATCTTTTTCGATCGTTTCATGTGCCGTGCCCTCCCGTTTTGATGATTCTATTGTAGCCGCCCGAAAGCGGGATGTCAAATCATCCGCCGGGATTTTCTGCAAAGCTCCGGCTTGAGCTCCCCTTTGTCAATGAAGCATCCGATCTGCCGATGCAAAGAAGCGGGTTGCGGAGACAAGCGGCGGAACGGGGCGAAGCGAGATTTGTTTCTGCAATAAAAAATCGTCGCGGGTTAAGTGAAACC